>CAIPKZ010000130.1 GCA_903865775.1 uncultured Prolixibacteraceae bacterium
GGAAGCGGAACGAATGAACTCTCAATGGCCATTAATAAGGTAATGGTGTAATAGTTCATGTGCTGCATGTACCAGTCGGCAAGTGATTGAAAAAATTCGAACATCGGTTTTTATTTACAATTATACGATTTACTATTTACTGTTTTGCTGACAATCAGTTCGAACTCATTTTTATCCATTACTAATCTTCAGCGCATTCTTAAGTCCCCTCCCTGTGGAGGGGACTTAGGGGAGGCTTTTTTTATCTCATTTTATTTTCGATCCATTTTCTGGCGTTAACAAATGCTTCCATCCAGGGAGCGACTTCGTCGAATTTACGGTTAAATGGATAATAAGGCCAATGCCAGGGTTTAAATGCGCGTTCCAAATGGGGCATCATAACCAGGTGACGACCATCTTCGGAACAAAGTGATGCAGTATTATATTCTGAACCATTTGGATTTCCCGGATAGGCCGTATTGGAATATTTCATCGGGATATGGTATGCTGACTCTTCCTGAGGAAGGCTGAATTTTCCTTCACCATGGGCAACCCAAATACCAAGTTTCATTCCAACCATCGATTCAAGCATCACCGATTTGTTTGGAAGAATTTCAACATTCACAAAGCCTGATTCAAACTTATGCGATTCATTATGCAACATTCTGGGCTTTTCAATGCGTTCAGGATAAACTAAACCCAGTTCAACCATCAACTGGCAACCATTGCAAACACCTAGACTCAGCGTATCTTCACGTTTATAGAAATTATCGAGTGCCAGTTTGGCCGTTTCGTTGTATTTGAAAGCACCTGCCCATCCTTTGGCCGATCCCAAAACGTCCGAATTGGAGAAACCTCCAACAAAAACAATCATATTCACATCTTCCAGTGTTTCGCGTCCTGCAATGAGGTCGGTCATGTGCACATCCTTCACATCGAGCCCAGCCAGATACATCATGTACGCCATTTCACGGTCGCCATTCACTCCCTTTTCACGAATAATGGCAGCCTTGATTCCGCTTGGCTGACGGCGTTTCAGATCGATTCCCAGATCAGAAGCTTTACCGCTAAATCCTTTGAAATCGTATTTCAGTTCATTTTTCTTGTAATTCTGATACCGTTCAAGAGCCAGTTTTTCTCCGGATTGTTTGCGGTCGAGCAGATAGGATGATTTGAACCACAATTCGCGCAACGAATTCAGATCAAAATTAAATTCATCAGCACCATTGGTCACAGTAAAATAGCGGTTTTCAGAAGGATTTCCGATCAGCACAAAACCGACTCCGCTTGCATTCAGTTTAGCTTCAAAAGCTGCTGCATCTGCCACCTGAACGACTATTCCAGGGTTTTCACTGAACAGTACTTTCACGCTGTCAGATTCTCCGATTCCGCTCAAATTGAGTTTCATTCCGGAATAATTATCAGCAAAACACATTTCCAGAAGCGTGGTGATCAAACCTCCGGAAGAAATGTCGTGACCGGCAAGAATATTCTGATCTTCGATACAATCCTGAATGGCGTTGAATGCTGCGGCAAAGTATTTTGAATCAGCAACCGAAGGAGCTTCGTTGCCGAGTTTATTGATGATCTGAGAGAAAGCACTTCCACCCAAAACACGTTTCATTCCGGAGAAATCGACCAGATAAATAGACGAATTCAAATCATTAATCAGGACCGGTTCAACCACCTTTTTTACATCCGAAACTTCTGCCGAAGCGGAAACAATAACAGTTCCGGGTGAGAAGACCACGCCATCTTTATATTTTTGTGTCATCGACATGGAGTCTTTTCCAGTCGGAATATTGATTCCCAGTTCGCAGGCAAAATCGCTGGCAGCTTTCACTGCTTTGTAAATACGTGCATTTTCGCCTTCATTTTTTGCCGGCCACATCCAGTTTGCACTCAACGAAACGCCTTTTAACTGATCGGTTAGCGGAGCAAAAACCAGATTGGTCAGCGACTCAGCAATAGAAAGAACCGACCCGGCTTCGGCATCAACCAAAGCAGCTACCGGAGCGTGACCAATGGTTGTGGCCAATCCTTTTTCGCCCTGATAGTCGAGGGTAATTACTCCCACATTATTCAGTGGAAGCTGCAATTGTCCGGTGCACTGCTGTTTGGCAATACGACCTGTTACAGAGCGGTCAACTTTGTTGGTCAACCAATCTTTGCAAGCTACAGATTCGAGCTGCAAAACAGATTCGAGGTATTCCTCTATTTTAGACTGATCGTATTCCAGATCAGCGAACTTTTCGTTTCGGGTAGTATCAGTCAAAACCGTTTTCGGCGGTTTTCCAAACATGTACGAAAGCTGCCAGTCGATTGGTTTTTCTCCGGTTTTGGAGTTTTCGAAGGTAAACTGCATATCTCCTGTTGCCTCACCAACCACATACATGGGCGCGCGTTCACGTTCCGTAATTCGCTGCAAAAGCGGAACATCTTTTTCATGAATCACCAATCCCATGCGTTCCTGAGACTCATTTCCTATGATTTCCTTTTGTGAAAGCGTCGGATCGCCAACCGGAAGTTTCGAGGTGTCAATTTTACCACCGGTCGCTTCAACCAATTCCGAAAGACAGTTCAGGTGACCACCAGCGCCATGATCGTGCACAGTAATAATAGGATTTTCGGCAGCCTCACTTAAAGCACGAATCGCATTGTAAACGCGTTTTTGCATTTCAGGATTGGCACGTTGAACTGCATTGAGTTCGATGTGATTTTCGAATTCTCCGGTTGCCACAGACGATACTGCTCCCCCACCCATTCCGATGCGGTAATTGTCGCCACCCAACAGAACCACTTTATCGCCTTTGGTTGGAGTATCTTTCAGGCTGTCCCTTTTTGCCGCAAACCCAATTCCACCGGCGAGCATGATAACTTTATCGAATCCGTATTTGCGTTCATTTTCGAAATGTTCGAAGGTGAGTACTGATCCTGTGATGATGGGCTGCCCGAATTTGTTCCCAAAGTCACTGGCACCGTTCGATGCTTTGATCAGGATTTCTTCCGGAGTCTGGTACAACCAGTCGCGTTCTTCGGTACACTGTTCCCAGCTGCGTGCATCTTCGGTTCGTGGATAAGAAGTCATGTAAACTGCCGTTCCGGCAATTGGCAGACTGCCTTTGCCACCGGCAATACGGTCGCGGATTTCGCCACCTGTACCGGTTGCAGCTCCGTTGAATGGCTCAACGGTGGTGGGGAAATTATGTGTTTCGGCTTTCAATGAAAGCACGGTTTCGATATCAGTAACTTCAAAATAATCAGGTTTATCCTGAGTCTTTGGTGCAAACTGTTCAACCACCGGACCCTGAACAAACGAGCAGTTATCCTTGTAGGCTGAAATTATTTTATTCGGATGTTCCTTGGCTGTTTTTTTGATGAGCTGGAAAAGCGACATCTCCTGCTCTACCCCATCGATGATGAACGTTCCATTGAATATTTTATGCCGGCAATGTTCCGAATTCACTTGTGAAAAGCCAAACACTTCGCCGTCGGTTAATTTCCGACCAAGTTTTACGGAAACTGAATCGAGGTAATCGATTTCTTCCTGACTCAATGCCAATCCTTCCTGCTGATTATAGGCAGCAATGTCGGTAATTTCAAGAATTGGCTCAGGCTTTTTATTGATTGTAAATATGGTTTGATCCAGATTGTGATAAAGGGCTTTCAGCATGGGGTCGAAACCTGCAGACTGACAAGCCACCTGAATATATTCTTCGATTCTTTGAATGCCAATGATGCCCATATTTTGAGTAATCTCAACCGCATTGGTGCTCCATGGAGTCAGCATTTCCTTGCGTGGCCCAACAAACCATCCGGCCAAAACTTCATTGCTGAGTTTTTCAGCTTCGCCAAACAGCCAGATCAGTTTCTCAATGTCATTCTCATTCAGGATTTGTGCCGAACTCAGGGCAAGAATAGTGTCTTCTGGAGTTTTAAAGAATAGAATCATGGAATATTCAGCTAAATAATATATGATCAAAATACATAAAAAGTGATGCGGCAAAGATAAATATTTCGGGATTAAACCACTTATAAAAGTAAATAACAGTCAAGTGTTAACAATTGGATAAAGACAGGTTCAATAGATATAATGCTATCTGAATGCAGTCACGTGACAATTTAGCAATTTGACCATTTGACAAACACCTGCATCAATCTCCCGAAACAACCGAAACTCAGGCTGCAATTGTGCTTATATGGTTTTTCTTAACACTAATTTCACAAAAACAGCCATTTAGATAGAACCGTTTTAAATAGGATTTTACGCGCTGCCGGGTGAAAATTTAATCTATATATTTGACCGCGTTAAAAGAAAATCACCTAATATTTTATCATGAGACCTATCAAATATGTATCTCCTCAGGAAGCAGTAAAAGTTATTAAATCGGGCGACCGGGTTCATTTGAGTTCAGTTGCGGTTACTCCACACACGCTCATCAAACCAATGGTCGAACGCGGCCGAAATGGCGAATTGTATGGTGTGATCATTCAGCACATCCATGTTGAAGGACAAATTGAGTATGCTAATCCGGAGTTTGAAGGCATTTTCGAAACGGAACAATTTTTCGTAGGCGGAAACCTTCGTAAACAAACTCAGGCCGGTTATGCGGATTATATCCCGGTATTTCTCAGCGAAACACAAAAACTGATCCGCGAAGGCTACCTCCATGTGAATGTGGCGATGATTATGGTATCGCCCCCAGACAAGCATGGTTTTGTTTCGCTCGGCACTTCGGTTGATGCCACTTTGGCGGCCGTTGAATGTGCCGATGTGGTCATTGCTGCAGTGAATCCGAATGTTCCGCGATGCTGGGGCGATTCAATGATCCATATTGACCAGATCGACATTTTTGTTGAAGACGATATTAAATTATACGCCCACAGTTTTGCCCCTCTGACCAATGAAGAAATTCAACTGGGAAAACATGTAGCTGCCTTAATCGAAGATGGAGCATGTTTGCAAATGGGCATAGGCGGAATTCCCAATGCAGTGCTTGCCCAACTTGGTAATCACAAAGATTTAGGCGTCCATACCGAAATGTTTTCAGACGGAATTCTTCCTTTGGTTGAAAAAGGTATTGTGACCGGAAAGTATAAAAATATTGACCGGGGCAAAATGGTTGCTTCCTTCCTGATGGGAACACAGGAATTGTATGATTTTGTTGACGATAACCCGCGGGTAGCCATGATGGACGTGGCTCATACCAACAATGTGGCAGTTATCCGCAAACTCGATAAAGTAACCGCGATCAATTCTGCCCTGGCTATAGACATTACCGGACAGGTTTGTGCCGATTCGATAGGCATCAAACACTATTCAGGAGTTGGAGGCCAGATTGACTTCATTCGTGGTGCAGGTCATTCCAAAGGCGGAAAGCCAATTATTGCAATGCCATCGCTAACTCCAAAAGGTGTTTCAAAAATTTGTCCGACACTTATTGAAGGATCGGGTGTGGTAAGTACCCGCGCCAATATTCACTGGGTAGTCACGGAATATGGTGCAGTGAATCTTTACGGGAAAGCACTTCAGGAACGAGCCAGACTGCTTACATCAATTGCTCACCCTGCTCACCGGGAAACATTGGAGAAAGCTGCTTTTGAAAGGTTCGGACCTCATTTCCATTTCGTGAAAGATAGGACCAGACAATAAAAAATGAATTTTAAAAGGCAGATTTTGAATCTGCCTTTTTCTTTACAATTACTTTACATTACTTCACTCCCATTTTCACCAAAACACTTTCACATATCACTCAAAGTGTTTAATATCAATCACATTTCTATAGTTACATATTTACTAAAACCAATTACTGCTAAAAAACACCCTGCTCATTTTTCGAATATTTGAGCAATTGGTTTAAAAAGGTGCAATGCAACTATACCTTTGCTGCGCGAAATAAAAACAATTAAATTCTACCTAAAACGTAAAAACTACGAAACATGGAAATTACACATATTGAACACATTGGAATAGCTGTTACCAGTTTGGATGAAGCCATTCCGTATTATGAAAATATTTTGGGTCTAAAATGCTATGCTGTTGAAGTAGTTGCTGACCAGAAAGTAAAAACAGCTTTCTTTCAGGTTGGACAAACCAAAATTGAACTACTGGAGTCAACCGATCCTGAAGGCCCGATCGGCAAATTCCTTGAAAAGAAAGGTCCGGGAGTTCATCATCTGGCATTTGCGGTTGACGACGTGAATGAAGCATTAAATCATGTTGCTGCCAACGGAGTTCAGCTCATAGACAAAACCAGCCGGAAAGGTGCAGAAGGATTGAATATTGGATTCCTTCATCCGAAATCAACTCTGGGCGTATTAACTGAACTTTGCTCTGACAAATAAAATCAACTTATCTATCAATACACCCTATGAACAACCAAGACAAAATAAAAAAACTCATTGACCTGCGCGTTGAAGCAAAACTCGGAGGTGGAGAAAAAAGAATTGAAGCCCAGCATGCAAAAGGGAAAATGACTGCCCGTGAGCGTATCACCCTATTATTAGACGAAGGGAGCTTTGAAGAGTACGACATGTTTGTGACTCACCGTTGCGACAATTTCGGTATGGAAAAGACGAAATTTATGGGAGATGGCGTAGTTACCGGCCAGGGTACGATCGACGGACGTGTAGTTTATATTTATGCACAGGATTTCACCGTTTTTGGAGGTTCACTGTCAGAAACCTATGCGTTGAAAATCTGCAAGGTAATGGACATGGCCATGAAAGTTGGAGCACCGGTAATCGGAATCAACGACTCTGGTGGTGCACGTATTCAGGAAGGTGTTACCGCCCTGGCAGGTTATGCTGAAATTTTTGAGCGCAACATCATGGCTTCAGGAGTAATTCCGCAAATCTCTGCTATTTTTGGTCCTTGTGCCGGTGGTGCAGTTTATTCACCAGCTTTGACCGACTTCATTATCATGAGCAAAAACACCAGTTACATGTTTGTTACCGGTCCCAAAGTGGTAAAAGCAGTAACCGGAGAAGTGGTAACCGACGAACAGTTAGGCGGCGCTTCGGTTCATGGTTCAAAATCAGGAGTTACCCATTTTGTGGCTGAGGACGAAGAAGAAGGTATCCTTTTGATTCGTAAAATGCTGAGCTATATGCCACAGAACAATTTGGAAGATGCTCCCATGGCAGCTTGCGACGATCCGATCGACCGTTTGGAAGACTCGCTCAACAGTGTAATTCCGGATAATCCGAACAAACCATACGACGTAAAAGACGTAATCCACTCGATTGTTGACTACAATGAATTTCTGGAAGTGCACCGTAATTATGCACAAAATATTGTGGTAGGTTTTGCACGCTTTAACGGGACTTCTGTCGGTATCGTGGCTAATCAACCTTGTTATCTTGCAGGTGTTCTCGATATTAATGCGTCGCGTAAAGCAGCTCGTTTTGTTCGTTTCTGCGATGCCTTCAATATTCCGTTGGTAACATTGGTTGATGTACCGGGATTTCTGCCTGGAACAGCTCAGGAATACGGCGGTATTATTACTCACGGAGCTAAATTGTTGTTCGCTTATGGAGAAGCTACTGTTCCAAAAGTTACTGTTATACTTCGCAAATCATACGGTGGCGCGTATTGTGTAATGAGCTCAAAACATCTGCGTGGTGACATCAACTACTCATGGCCAACCGGCGAAATTGCAGTAATGGGTCCAAAAGGAGCTATTGAGGTTCTTAAAGGAAAGAAAATAGCCGCCATTGAAGATGAAGCGGAACAAGCAGCATATATCCTTTCTCAGGAAGAGGATTACAAAGACAAATTCGCAAACCCATACGAAGCAGCCCGGTATGGTTATATCGACGATGTAATTGAACCGCGCAACACCCGCTTCCGGGTTATTCGTGCACTTCAGGCATTGGCTACAAAAAAAGATGTGATGCCTGCCCGAAAACACACCAATATTCCTTTATAATCAACGATATGCAAAGAAGAATTAAACATTATCTATCCGGAATTGTCCTTCTCCTTTTGATCGTTGCTGGAACTAATATTGCCCATGCACAAAATGCGGGCGACCTAAAATTTAATGAAATATTGGTTCTGAATGATTCAAATTCGGTTGACGATTTCGGTATGCATACAGCATGGATTGAAATTTTCAATTCGGCTTATAACACGGTTAACATTGGAGGATGTTATCTGACTGATGACCTCAGTAATCCAACTAAATACTGGATTCCTACAGGTGATCCTATTACAAAGATTTCTTCGAGAAATTACATCGTTTTTTGGGCTGATGATAAACCCACCCGTGGTATTTTTCACCTGAATTTTGATTTAAATAAATCCAGAACAATTGCCTTATTCGACGCAAATGGAAAAACTTTGATCGACAAAGTGGAAATTCCGTTTGAACACAAGCCTGATGTGACTTATGGCAGACCCGACAATGAAAGTACAAAATGGGTTTATCTGGAAAAATCGACACCAGGAGCCAATAACGATTACACCAAGAAAAAATCGGCAGGCGAAAGCTTCGTTGAAATCGATCCATATGGAATTGGGATGACCATGATAGCCATGATGGTGGTATTCTCAGCATTAGCTGTTCTTTACCTAATCTATAAAACTTCAGGCCATTTCTTTATTAAAAGGGGTGCCTTAGCTATAAAATCTGGTTCAGAAATATCTAAAGTTTCCACAAAGCATGGTGCAGAAGAAATGTCGGGCGAAGTAAATGCTGCAATTGCTATGGCTCTCTACTTATACCAAAACGAATTGCACGACTATGAGAATACTGTTTTGACGATCAATAAAGTATCGAGGAACTATTCTCCATGGAGTTCGAAAATTTACACTTTAAGAAAATCACCACGATAACTGAATATTGAAATGAAAAAATTCAAATTTACCATAAACGGCAATCAATACGAGACAGAAGTTCTCAGCATTGAAGAAAACATTGCCGAAATTGAAGTTAATGGAACTCTATACTCCGTTGAAGTTGATAAAGCAATGAAAACTTCAAAAACGCCTAAATTGGTTCGCCAAACAGTTGTGCCATCAACCGATAGTCATCCTTCGGTAGCTAAAACAAGCAGCCCTGCTGGTCCAAAAGGTGCTGGAAGCATTAAGTCACCGCTACCGGGAGTTATTCTCGAAATGTATGTAAAAGAAGGCGATGAAGTTAAAATGGGACAAAAACTATTGATGTTGGAAGCCATGAAAATGGAAAATAACATTGAATCTGACAAAGCTGGGAAAGTGGTATCTATCCTGAAACACAAAGGAGACAATGTGATGGAAGGCGATGTATTAATAATAATAGGAGAATAAAACATGGGTAATTTCTTTAATTTTGTTATCGAACACATCGCGCAATTCCTCCATTTTACTGCGTTTGCAAACATGACACTTGGTCACGTGGTAATGATCTGCATCGGATTATATTTTATATATCTGGCCATTGCAAAAGAATTTGAGCCAATGTTGCTCATTCCGATTGGGTTTGGTATTTTGGTTGGAAATGTTGCTTTTGCCCCGGGCTATCAGATTGGGGTTTACGAGTCGGGCAGTGTATTGAATTACCTCTATTTTGGTGTACTTCAGGGGATTTATCCACCACTAATCTTTCTCGGAATCGGTGCCATGACAGATTTTTCGGCCCTGATTTCGAATCCGAAACTCATCCTGATTGGTGCCGCTGCCCAGTTGGGTATTTTTGGCGCATACTGCCTTGCTTTGGCTCTGGGATTTAGCCCAACCGAAGCCGGTGCAATTGGTATTATTGGTGGAGCCGATGGTCCGACAGCAATCTTCCTGGCTTCCAAATTAGCTCCTGACTTGCTTGGTGCAATTGCTATTGCAGCTTATTCGTACATGGCACTCGTTCCGGTTATTCAACCTCCGGTGATGAAGTTATTGACTACTCCGAAGGAACGTTTAATCCGCATGAAACCTCCACGTGCAGTTTCGAAAGTGGAAAAAGTAATCTTTGCCATTGCCGGTATGCTGTTAACAACCTTTATTGTTCCCAGCGGTCTTCCGCTTTTGGGTATGCTTTTCTTCGGAAACCTGCTAAAAGAAAGTGGTGTAACCAAACGTTTAGCCGATACCGCCAAAGGCCCGATGATTGACATCGTGACCATTCTGATCGGTTTAACTGTAGGAGCCTCAACACAAGCTACTACTTTCCTGACGATGAAATCAGTAGGTATCTTTGCTTTAGGTGCTGCATCGTTCGTTGTTGCAACTTTCGGTGGGGTGATGTTTGTTAAAATCTTAAACCTGTTTTTGAAAGAAGGCAATAAAATTAACCCTCTTATCGGAAATGCCGGTGTTTCGGCTGTACCAGACAGCGCCCGTGTTTCTCAGGTTGTAGGTTTGGAATACGACAAAACCAACCACTTGCTTATGCATGCCATGGGACCAAACGTAGCCGGAGTTATCGGCTCGGCGGTTGCCGCCGGTATCCTGCTAAGTTTCCTGGCATAAGGATATTCAATCATATTTCATGGAGAGGTTGTCAGGTAAACTGGCAGCCTCTTCCAGTGAAAATATTATTCGCATGCAACAACACTAAGCCTTAATTAGGTATTGCAAAAGTCCATTTTAATATGGAAA
>CAIPKZ010000131.1 GCA_903865775.1 uncultured Prolixibacteraceae bacterium
AATGGTAACATCGCCGGTGTGGCCTTGCGGTATCTGTCCGTTGCCCCACTGCGGAATAAGTGCCATTCCGTTGCCATCCTTGTTTAGCCGGCGAGTGATGTCCATGCTTTCGGCCGAAATCCTGACTTCCAGTTTGTCAATGGCTTCCTGGGTATTATAGTCGAATTGGTAGAAAGATTTCGGGTTGACAACCACCGGATCGGGTGGTTCGGGAATGATTTTATCTTCGTTGAGTTTGATTTTCAGATTTCGGATTTTGATGGGCGCCGAAACCACTGACCCACGGCGTTCGAAAACGATATTTACCCGCTCAATTTTCCGTTGCTTGATGGAAGGTTCATTATAGTCGGCTGGGACAACTGCCATTTTTTTGTATTTCCCACCACTGCCGGCAAAATCCGACATTTTATACGTGTGCCCGTTAAACAAATAATCGCCGGCAGTACTGGCTTGCAACGAGAAAACGAACTCCATTTTGCCTTCGTCGATGTATGCCTGCGGAATGTTGATCTCGAAGTTCACTTCCGACTGGCTGCAGTCGCTCATCGGGATGTGCTGGTACGAATGTAGCCGTCCGTTTTCGACATTCCGCGTGGCTATATCAGTTGAGCTGGCATCATCTTTCGACCATTTCGGCAGCATTACTGCTGCATTATCCTTAGCATCATACGAAATCTCGATCTGTTTCGAACCCAGATGAACTACATCAACGGTCCAGAGATTCGGATCCGACATATTGAGTTGTATTTCTTTATTCTGACCATTAACATAGCCGAAAGTCAACATGATAATTGCCGTCAATAAGGCAGCTCGGGTTGATGACAATTTAGCCGCTAACTTCTTTGTTAATTTCATCATTTTCATCATTTTTTAGGTTTTGTATATTGAAACATCCAGTCGTAGAAATCGGGTTCGCTTTGCGCTTTGTCCCAGATTTCATGGCCGTAACCTGGATAATTGGTGTACTTCATTTGTTTTGCCCCGATTTCGATCAGGCGGTTATACACCCGTTCGGTCATGTCAGGAGTATTGATTTTGTCGTCGCTACCATGAAACATCCAAAACGGTGTTTTTGCAATATTTTCGGCCCATCCTTCCTGACCGCCCCCGCAAATTGAAATGGCGGCTGAAAACTTATCGGGCAGTTTGTGCAGCAAATCGGAAACACCCTCGCCACCCATCGAAATGCCGTACACATACAGGCGGGTAGTATCCACGGGATATTTGTGGATTAAACTGTCGAGTACATGGATGGCCGCACGCATCGATTCGGATAACGAAGTGTCGTTCCAGCCACTCCAGTCCGCCCAGGTAGTTGGGGTTCTCGGCGTGAAAACAAAACAGGGATGTTTGGCCTGCATTTCGCTGTTATACCATTCGAGATACACGGGTTGATTGGCGCTCCAGCCGTGAAGAAACATCACCAACGGATATGATTTGGTTTTGTCAAAGTTTTCAGGAGTATAGAAACCATATTCAAGCTTTCCAAGCCTGGCTTCGGAGTATGTTTGCGGCATGGTTTGAGCGTGTAAGCAGGTAACGGCAAACAGTGAAAGAAAGATAAAAGCAAAACCAAACCTTTTCATTTTAATCTATTTAGTAATATTTAGAACTTCGTTACAATCCAAAATTCCGAATGGGCCGGTTGACAATTTCGATATCGCTGGTGCCGCGGAAACCGCTGAACCCGATACCTAATTTTGTTTCGTCCTTCAATGTAACTTGCAGGCCACCTTCCCAGCCCAGAAAATCGGGTTTCTGAATACCAAACTGACCATCGTCAACTTGAGCGGAATAAACCAGCTTTTCGTAATCGCCGGTTTTGTAGCCGGTTATCCAACTCTGGCTTGCCTTGATCCATGCAATTTTGTATGATTGACGGCCCTGAACCTTATCGTTTCCGAAGAGTTTTTCGCACACGTTGTTGTCTTCGTCAATGATACAGATGGCCCAATTTCCGCCCGAAATATTTCGATCGTCAGGATTGGCAAGGTATTCAGGAACTAAAGCCACGACAGCTTCTATGATTTGATGTACTTTTCCCATTTCAATTTGATTTAAATTGCCTTTTACGCCAACAATTTTTTGAATAATTCCACATCCAGTTGGTGCTCAATAGCCGAAAAAAATTGTCCGTTCGGGCCATCGTTTTCGACCAATGCAGGTGCCAAAGCGCCGGGCAAAGTCTCTTCAACGGCATGATCGGCATTTGGTCCGCCCAGATCAGTGCGTAACCAACCCGGATCGAGTGTATTGATGCGGACGTTCGTATTTTTAAGTTTGAAAGCCAGATCATCGGTCAGTTTATTGACTGCCCATTTTGATGCGCCATAAGGAGCCAGTTCAGGTTCATTCATAATTCCTGAAGTGACATTAATTACCCGTCCGAAATTGTTTTCAATCATCGCCGGAATAAACGCCCGGCACATGCTATACATCGCAAAAACGTTCACTTTCATACTCAGCATCCATTCGTCCCAGTTGTGATCCCAATAATTGGTGTGGTACGGAGTCATTACTGCAGCATTGTTGTATAGCACATCCACCTGAATTTTGAGATCACGAACTTGTTTGATTACTTCATTTACCTGCTTTTCGTCGGACAATTCGCCGTAAACACAATATACTTTCACACCCGAATCTTTTAAAAGTGCAAGGGTTTTGGCAAAGCTTTCCGGCGTTCTTCCGTGCACAATTACATTACAACCTAATTTGGCCAGTGC
>CAIPKZ010000132.1 GCA_903865775.1 uncultured Prolixibacteraceae bacterium
CATGATGTTGTCAGACTCGCGTTTTACAGAAATCGCACCTGCAGGTTCAACAGTAGTTTCTGTTCCTGAAACCGCAGCATATTCAGGCTCTTTAGCTTTTTGGTCACCAACTGTAAACAGCGCACTTCCAGCTGCTTCCAGATCAACCTGAAACGAAACTTTACCATTTTCTTCTTTGGACGGATAGCCATAAATTTTCCCTGAAACCAGGTCAAGTTTGGTCACATGTTCGCCCTCCATCGTAATTTCAGCAGACGCCTTTTTTGTTGGATGCGAGTTAACCACAAACAACACCTGTCCGTCGTCGAGTATGCGGCGCTGGTGGTACAACATGCCATTGTTGGTTTGGTCATTCATTGCAAATTCATCGTGCTGAAGCAAACTTAAGGCAGCAGCATCGGTCAGGTTTTCGGCAACGATCCACTGTTCGCCTGATTTGGTGATTAATTCATTCACTGCACCAGAAGGTTCGCCATCCAACATCGGAATATCTTTCCGGAAAGACAGCACTTTTCCACCTTTGTCCAGATAGTTCTGCAACAAATCGAAGGTTGATTGATCGATATTCTCCATCTCAGCCGGAATGACCACCAGCGAGTAGTCACGCTTGCCAACCCGGAGTATTTCATCGTCCACGCTACCCAATACCTTCAGCACATTCTCCGAACCCAAATCGTATTCCAGATGTTGCTGCTCCATGCGGTAAACAAAATTCTTGAATCCATTTTTAATGTTTTCGATTGTCGCATTTTTATCTTTCCGGGAGAAATACATCCATGCGGTAGTATTGGATTGAAGTACCAGAGTTTTATTTATTTGTTCGCCGGAAGACATTGCCATGGAGATGCGACCGATATAGTCGCCCATCAGCTTGTAATGTTCCCACCAGGGTTCGTGGTACGAAAACGAAGGCGGATAATCGAACTTACGCACACCGTTTAGCGAATAATACGACAAGTGCTGATTCACAAAATTGACACCCATCACCACTTCCCAATCAACCAGCCGTTTCTGGGTTTCGAAATTCATTTCCCAGCCACCGCCACCATAAGTTTCGCTTAGGGTACGTCTTCTTCCGGACTGATTGGCAGCGCTCAGCAACTCGCGCACAGCGCGATCATTGCCGAATTGCCCGCCCAGACCAGCCGTATCCAGTCGGTTTCCCAACATATCCACACCCGGCATCTGATGCCAGATGTAAAAAGCTGATTCGTCAATTCCATCTCCCGGCACCGGCCAGCCATGTTCCCAGTAATGGCCAGTCCATTCAAGGTTATTTTCATCGCAATATTTGCTCCACGGTTTTGCCCAACGATCCACAAAAAGTTCGAGAATCAATTCGTAATAATCGTGCCGCACTTTCTTCCAGTTGCCTGTTTCTTCAGCCAGCGAAGGCAAATTCACTTTCAGGTCGTATCCCCAGCGTTGCTGAAATGCATCCCACAGATCAGGAGTCCAGCGCAGCATTGAGCCCTCTGACAAGGCTGCTTCCAGATTAGGTTCATCGGTAAAAATACCTTTTAAGGTTTGTCCGAAATCGGCTTTGTTCTTCTCATAGCCTTTGGTCATGGTGAGTTCCATAAATTTTTCGGTCACGCCTTTATAAATCAGGTCAACGTAAGTAAAACCACCATACCAGGGCGATTTGCCCGGATATGTTTTCCGGAAGATGTAATAGGTTCCTTGCTGCCCTTTTTCCTGATCTGCAGACGCAGTAATGTTTTCAAATCCGGCATCGGTCTTTTTTAGCACAACCTCCAAAGTATCCGAAACTACTACATTCAGTTGCTGCTGAACTTCCATACTCAGGCCAGTGCCATGTTTGTACGAATCGGGCATTTCTGCCGGAACATGACCACCGGCAAAACCGGAAGGATACGAGTTTTCATCGTAAATCCAGACTTTCATGCCCAGCTCCTTGCCCTTCTGAACCGTATAATCGAACAGGTGAAACCAGTCGTCCGAAAGGTATTCAGTTAACAAGCCCGGGCGCGGATGCACAAATACACCGCCAATTCCAGCCTTTTTAAATTCTTTCATCTGGAAGTCGATTCCTTCTTCTGAAATCTGTTCGTTCCAGTCCCAAAGTGGTGCACTCCGGTATTCCGAAGGAGGGTCAGCCAGCAGCTGTTTCAGTTCTGAAGAAGTGTTTATTCCTTCCTTTGGCTGCTTTGGTGTACAGGCCCAAATTAGTGCGATCAGCGCTACTAATCCAGTGATTACTTTAATGTTTCTTTTCATGGTTAAGCGTATTTAGTTATTTGTTTATTTTTTAATTGCTCCCTAAGTCCTTTTACTCCAGAGAAGGCTTGAGGATGAGCCAGCTAGATGATCTCCACTTTCAAACTACTACCTTCAGAAACAGTCACCTCTTTCAATTTTTTGCTACCAATGCCCTCAATGGTAAACCTATTTAATTTCAGTGAGCCTCTAAGTACTATTAATTCGGCTGTCTTTCCTTCAATACGGCAAGTTCCCCAAGCCGATCCATTGCTCCAGAAATAATTTCCGGAGACAGAAGTAAAGCTTATGGCTTTCTCCGGACCAAAATACTGGAATTTACTGAAGGCCATCGGAGCTGACCAAGCAGCCATTGCGCGTGCATAATGGTGTCCGCATTCGGGTTCGTCAAACGGATTTCGCTTTTCGCCATCGAAGCGGTCACGAATAGCTTTGATGCATTTTAATCCGGCAACGGTTTGTCCTTCCTGCAACATACCGATGGCTGCAGCATATTCGAAACCCGACATAGATTCAGCAAAATAAGGGAAAGGAACTTTTAATCGTCCCTTTGGCCAACTGGCCATAATCAATCCGGATTCTTTATCCATCACATACGAACGCATGTTGTTGAAGGTATTGTCGAAACGCTCCATAAAGTTATTTTTCATCACCGTTCTCAGTGCAGTTTGTACGTTTTCTTTGCTGGCCAGATAACCCAATCCACATACATGTGCCATATACTGCCCCACCAGCTGGTCTACCAAACAACCTGAGCCAAGCTGATATGCTGGCACCTGAACATTAGGATCGCTCATGTTCAGGTATTCGAAAGTTTCAGGATTAGTAATCTTATGCTCGTAATATTGTCCGTTGAACAAATATTGATCAACCCAAGTGCTTCCTTTGGCAAAAATCTCGTCACATTTTTTTGCAAAAGCCTTGTCATTCATGGCAG
>CAIPKZ010000133.1 GCA_903865775.1 uncultured Prolixibacteraceae bacterium
AAAGCTCTTAGAAATAGTTAATCGAAGCCGCAAGACAAAAAAAAGGAGGTAACTGCGTTTATACAGAATTGATACCTTTGAATAATTTTGTTGAAGGAAAAATGAATTCTTTGCTATAATGAAAAAAATACTTTCCTATCTACTGACTCCCATTTACTGGTTAATCTTTGGAATTCTGTTGCTTGTTTTTCACCCCATCCAAATCGTTACCCGATGGATTTGGGGCTATCCGGTGCGAAAACGAATGGTTGACGGATTAAATTTTGGCTTGCTTTACAGTTTGTGGATTTTAGGCACCCGGATTACTTATCGGGGTATGGACAAAATACCACAAAACCGGCCGTTGATTATTGTAGCCAATCATTCAAGTACGATAGACATTCCGGCGGTAATTGTTGGCTTCCGGAAGAACCATCCGAAATTTATCTCGAAAATTGAATTGGCAAAAGGAATTCCGAGTATTTCATATAATCTGCGACATGGCGGATCGGTGTTGATTGATCGCAAAAATCCGAGAAAAGCAGTCAAGGATATTTTAACTCTGGGAAAACACATCGAAGCCAACAATTATGCGGCTTGTATTTTCCCGGAAGGAACACGAAGCCGTGACGGAAAAATCAAACATTTCATGCCTGCCGGAATTGCCTCGCTTATCAAATCCTCTCCTTCGGCATTGGTGGTTCCCTTTGCCATCGATGGTATGTATGAGCTGATGAAAAACGGTTCATACCCGATGACTTTTGGCGTTCATCTGAAAATGACCGCATTTGAACCGATCGATCCGAAAGGGATGGACCACACCGAGCTGGCCCAGAAGATAGAGGACATGATCAGAAAAGAATTGGGAAGGTAGAAAGTCGCAGTTGGCAGTAGCAGTGGACAGTTTTCAATTAAAGCGGATGATTGCTTTAACTGATCATAAATTCCCTAAATTTACTGGAGGAATAATTTAAGGTATTCCGGCAATGCATTTCCACCCAAAAAATCAAGACCGATGAAGTTTTCCACCTTGTTTGTAGCCATTCTACTTCTCTCTGTTTTTCAGGTTCAACAGGCAAATTCACAGGATATGAAGGAAAGCCACTCCTTCAAAATTAACGGCAAAACAAAACTGCCTATCTTCCCAAACTCACCGCAATTAAAAGCAGTAGAGTATGATCCCAATAGCCCTGACCACCTATTTATCTCCTATTTCAACGAGGAAGGGATTGTTACAGCAAAAAGACAGTTTCAGTTTAAAGGGAATAAATTCAATCTTGCCAATCTTCCTGATTATTTGAATAACAATACTTTAATTACCGACGGAGTTCAAACTGGCTATAGTGAAGATGGATCTATAATAGACCAGGAAATAATTAAGAATGGAATTTTACAGCAAAAAATCACTTTTTACCCCAACGGGAAAAAGAAGCTTTTATCATCAGGTGATGAAAAAATCCGGAACGGAGAATGCAAAATGTGGTATTCCAATGGCCAATTGAGTTTTTTCGGAAATTATAAAAACGACCTCAAGGATGGTGAATTTCAAATGTTTGATGAATCTGGCTCTTCAATCAGAAAAGGTGTTTATCAGGATGGGAAGCTCGTTTCGGGAGAGGCAGTGGTTCAGGATAAAATTTATACAAATACCAATAAACCAGCAGAATACATTAATGGCGAAGAAGCGTTTAATAAATATCTGAAAACAAAATCAGAAGAAATTGAAAGTTTAAAAAACATTACCGGTGAGAAGAAAATAACAGTAAAACTTTTGGTTGATAAAACGGGGAAAGATGTAAAACTGGAAGAAGTATCGGAAACCAACCCTCATGAACTCGAATTTATAATTGCTTTTTTTAAAGAAATGCCTGAATTTTCCCCGGCATTAGTTGAAGATACGCCGGTTGACAGCGAATTGAAACTTTATCTGGTGCTTTCGGGT
This sequence comes from uncultured Prolixibacteraceae bacterium, assembly GCA_903865775.1. Lineage (GTDB taxonomy): Bacteria > Bacteroidota > Bacteroidia > Bacteroidales > Prolixibacteraceae > Aquipluma. The sequence goes on from CAIPKZ010000133.1 coordinate 1,922, forward strand.
GAGGGCTTAAAACTGTTTTCAGCAAAACCATCCGACGTCTATTTTAGCGCCGATGAAATGCCGGAATTCCCTGGTGGATTTGCAGAGATGAGGAAGTTTCTGGCAACACACCTAAGATACCCGATTGAAGCGTTAAAGGCAGGAATAAAGGGAAAAGTATTGGTCAATTTTGTGATCGATGAGTCGGGAGTTATCTCCGATATCAAAATATTTCAGGGAGTGCATCCTTCGCTAAACGATGAAGCGCTGAGAGTGGTCAATCTGATGCCTAAATGGGAACCCGGACGAATACAAGGCAAGCCCGTGAAAATATCGTTTACGGTTCCAATCATTTTCAATACTGTTGTTTACGAGAATAATGAATGAATTCCAAACAAGTCAAATACATTCGATTCAATTTGACAGTATCGTCGCCTGACTGTTTATTTTCCACTCATATAATCCGCACCAACAAATTGTTTGATCCAATCCATCGAACCGTAATCTTTTTTCATGTTTTCAAGAAAGGCATTGGCTTCGGCGGTTTGATTGGTTTCGTAAAGTGCTTTTAGGATGAAAGCCCTCAGAAGCATTTTTTGCCAGTCGCAAGGTGGCGAATTTTGTGTATCCTTTAGCTTCAGTGCCTTGCGATAATAGGTGAGTGCCTCCTTTTTATCGCCTCCAAAAACTGCCGGGCGATACATCAGCGAATTGCCTTTTTCGATGTAACCCATCGGTTCAGCCGGGTCGAGCTCGATAGCTTTATCGACGTGATACATGCTTTTTGGTCCCAGAAAAGGAGCTTTATATGGAGCCAGCGAAATCTTATAACCGTAAAGTGCACCCGAAATGCTTTGGATATGCGCATTGTTGGGGTATTTCTCCAATAGTTTATCCAGGTAAATGTCAGCTTTGTCAACATAAACTCTGGCCTGATCTTTATCTTTTGCGCCGATCTCATATCCAACCATGCCGTAAATGGCTTTCACCATTTCGGTCTGCCAGGCCACATCAGCTGATTTTGCATTTTCCATTTCGGCAATCAGTCCGGGCCACGGAGCCATATTTCCGGCACGATAACTTTCAAAAAAAGCACACTGGTAATATGCCAGGTCTTTTTTCTGAGCAGAGGCTGCCATAAAAGTGAACAACACGAATACAACCAAAACTAAAACCTTATTTTTCTTCCCTTCCATTCGGTACTTTTTTGAATACTTCGGTAAATATTGTAAAAAACAACGATAGTAAAACTAATCATCTGGAACGGATGTGCAAACAGTGACCATCCAATGTTTTGACGGCTGGCATTTGCAACCAGTATTCGGTTGACAATAACCAGACCGGCAAACAGGCATAAAAACGTCCATCCAAAAACTGTCCAAACGATTACCGGACCGGTACAAATCAAAAGCCAAAAACCGATCATGATGATCCTCGAACCACCGAAATACTCGTGAATATTGCGCGAGAAGCCAAGTACAGCCTCATCGAAATGCCGGTACATTCGGCAGAAAATATCGTTGCTGCCCAATAATACGGCTATATTTTTTCCTTTGGATTTCATCAAACGTGCCAGACGAATGTCTTCCACATTCTGATTCCGGACCTTCGAATGCCATTGATTCATCCGGTAATTTTCAGCCTCGAACATCATGAATTGTCCGTTAGCAGCAGACAAGGACGCGAACCTGTTTTTCTGCACGAGAATCATCGGCAGTAAACTTTGAAGGATCCAGTTCATCAGCGGAACGGTAATCCACTCAGACAGTGATTCCATTCGTTGCTGCGGAAAAACCGATAACAGTGATAATTGTTTTTCCTGAAAAAACGCCACCGATTTGGTGATTGCATCCGGACTCAATTCCACATCCGCATCAAGAAAAATCAGTAGTTTTCCGCTTGTTTTTTGAGCCAGCTGATGACAGGCGAAATTCTTGCCCAACCAATTTTCCGGAAGTTTATCTCCCAAAAACCAGTGAATCCGCTCATCTTCACCGGCAAACCAATTCAGGATTTCCTCGGTATTGTCCGACGAATGGTCGTTGCAAACCAGCACTTCAAAATCAGGATAATCCAAGTTCTGAAGACTGGTTAATAAACGGCCAATCAAGGCTTCTTCGTTTCGTGCCGGAATCAGCAGTGAAATCTTTGGAAATGAAACCGGTTTTTTATCCGGAAGATGGAGCCCTGAAAAGAAGTTCACCAGCGAGATAAACGTCCGGACTGCCAGAAAAATCAGTATAAATCCAGCCAGGATTTCCATCAGGGAGTTTGTTTTAAAACGCAGGTTTGATAAAAAGAATGGTAGGCCGATTCGATGGCTTCAGCCGTTCGTTCTCCTGAATAATTTTTCAGGTAAATCCGGATTTCAGGACGCGCCTGACTGAAATGATCGACGAGAACCACTGCCAGTGCAATCAGCGAATATCCTGTAAGCCGTGCAAAGCCTTGCTGAAATTTAAAGTTCTGCTGATGGTGAGAAGTGATTTCGCCCGAAGGATAAATGGTAACCACATTTTGCGGATCATTTAATAGTTCACTGGCATACGTGAGTGATTCAATCAGATCCCGACTGCTTTTGCGCACTGAAAACACTCCGCAACGCGTCAGAAACATTCGTTTGGCCAATTCTTCTTCCAGCATCATCACATGAAACCTTCGCCGGAAGATATTATTGCACAGGTACATCGACCAGTATCCGTCGTAATAGCTGAAATGGTTTTGCAGCAGAAGAACCGACTGCCCTTTAGGAAAAACATCATCATAAATCACACTGATTTTACGGAAATGAATTTTTTGCAGCAGCCTGAACCAGGAACTGTAAAACCACAGCCATGCCGGATGATATCGTGCTTTGATCATTGTGCCTGTTTTTTAGTCTGATACAATTTCCACCACGGAATATGAGGCCATTCGTGGTGTTCGTAATGATAGCCAAAAAAGTAACACGATAACATGGCCCATATGTGGGGTCCTTTTTGTGACCGGGAATTGTGCGGCAACATGGTCTCGGTATGCGGCAAGCGGTGAGGCCGGTATGTTCCGAAATAGAAAAGCTGAAAAGTTGCCAGTATGGAAGGCAGAATCCAGAAAAGAATCAGGTTCAATTGGTCAACCCAAATATGCAGGATGTTAAAAACCAACGCCATAATAATGATCTGCCACCAACTGATGTAATTTTTCATGAACGAAAACCACCAAAGCCAGAAATTCTGAGAATTCACCGAATAATCCGGATCAGCCGCTTCACCGGGAAACCGATGATGTAATTGGTGTTTTTCAAGAAGCCTGGAAAAAGAAAGGGCCGCAAAAAGTTGGGTTGCCAGCCGTCCAATGCTTTTGTTTACGACCTTGTTCGGCGAAACCAATCCATGCATGGCATCGTGGGCCGTGATAAAAAGTCCGGTGTATAAATAGGTTTGAATGGCCATGTGAACCAGAATTATCGGCGAGGCAGATGACAATTCAACGAAGATTAGCAGGTAAAGGAGGTGGAAAGTCCAGAGTAAAATTACAGTCAACGCAATTAAAAGTCCCATAATGGAGTTCGAATTAAAAGGTTCAGGGCCAGAAAGAAAACAACCTGCATCAGGAGAAGAACACCGGCGATCCGGTTGGTTATTTCGATTTTCAGGATACGAATCATCAGAAAAATAAATCCTGAAATCAGAAACCAGTCGGTATAATTTTTTAGCGGAATCTGATCATTCGCCCAGCTCCACATTCCG
>CAIPKZ010000134.1 GCA_903865775.1 uncultured Prolixibacteraceae bacterium
ATGGTTACCCCGGGTGATGCCGGGAGCGGTAGTGGAAAAGGAAATTTGTCCGCCACTGTTTAATTTTACTGTTTCGACAAAGGAACCCCGGTTGTCGGTGTTTTTTTTCAGGTGAAAAGGGAAGAACTGTTTATGGTTGATATAACAGAGGAATGTTGTAAACAGTTGACGTTCAAAAATGGAATCAAGGGCTGGGATTTCACCGTTTATGAAATATTTTGCTTTGAAGGTTTCGAGAATTTGTAAAATTGAACTCACTTTAGCTTGCGAAGTGTGAGGCAATTGGATGGTTTCGACAGCAGAATTGCTTATTTCAAGATTTACTTTTTCTATCCTGTCAATAAAATGCTGAACCAATTCGGCTACATAAATGAGTTTTAATTCCCCGTCTACATCGATGCGCGGCTGTTCGTCATGGGTTAACTGGTGGCAGAATGTAGCAATAACCGAATTGTAGTAGGGATTTCCAAAAGGCCCAAATACATTTGGGATAATAAACCCAGTAAAGTTGGCCGAGTTTTTGGTAGCCCATTGTGCCAATAATTCGCGGCCTTCTTTTTTTGATTTACCGTAGAGGTTATCCCTTTCCTCCTGTGTGGAAGAGGACAAAAGTATATGTGGTGTTGAATTTGTGGTTTCGCAAGCAGCGATAAGTTGTTGTACAAGTTTGATATTGGTTCGGTAGAGGACATCAGGGTCGTTGTGCCGGTTCATTGCAGCCAGATGTACAATTACATCGCATTGCTTTACCCAACTATTCAACTTATCGACATCCGAAAAGTAACTGTCTTCGAATGGGATTGTCTGAAATTTATCTTTAAATAAATTTAGTGTGTTAAAGAGGTGGGTGCCAATGAAGCCGGGTTGGCCGGTGATACCTATTTTGAGCATAAAAGTTGGATAGAACGCGGTTGACTCGGATTGGGCAGATTATTTTTTTTCGAACACAGATGCTACGGATTGGCCGGATTTAGACAGATTTTTATTTTGAACATGGGTAAAATTGAGGTAACGGCCTTTTTTTATCATTGGTGATCTGATTAATCCGTGTCATCTGTGTTCTAACGTTTTAAATCATATTGAATCAAATCCAGTTTTAGCAACAACTTCTTTGTTCCATCAACATCTAACCTTTCGGTGTTGTGGGAGGTGTAGTCGTCAACTTCTGATACTTTGGATTCGCCTTCGGTAAAGAATTTTCCGTAGTTCAGGTCGCGGTTATCGGCTGGGATGCGGTAATAGTAGCCCATATCGGTTGCTTTAGCCATTTCCTCGCGGTTTACGAGTGTTTCGTACAATTTTTCGCCATGACGGGTACCAATCACTTTTATTTCACTTTTTGAACCGTAAAGTTCAATCAGGGCTTTAGCCAAAACTTCGATGGTTGCGGCAGGTGCTTTCTGAACGAAGATATCCCCGTTTTCGCCATGCTCGAAGGCGTAGATTACCAAAGTTACCGCATCCTGAAGCGTCATCATAAAACGCGTCATGTTTGGGTCGGTAATGGTGATGGGTTCGCCTTTCTTAATCTGATCGATGAACAAGGGTATAACAGACCCTCTGGAAGCCATTACATTTCCATACCGGGTGCCACAGAAAGTGGTACCACTTCCCACCAGGTTCCGGCTTTTGGCGACCATAACTTTTTCGCTAAGGGCTTTTGACATGCCCATGGCATTAATAGGATATACTGCTTTATCGGTACTAAGTACAATCACATTTTTCACTCCGTTTTCGAGGGCACTGTCGAGTACATTTTCGCAACCCATAACATTGGTACGGACAGCTTCCATAGGGAAAAACTCGCATGAAGGTACCTGCTTGAGGGCGGCTGCCTGAAAAACATAATC
>CAIPKZ010000135.1 GCA_903865775.1 uncultured Prolixibacteraceae bacterium
CTGGTTACAGGGCGCGATGTTCCTTTCGAAAACCTCAATATTACTCCGGTTCGTGGAATGGAAGGAATAAAGGAGGCTTCTCTGAAAATTGAAAATCCATTGGAACAATGGGCTTTTCTGGATGGTGTTGAATTGAAATGCGCCGTGGCACATGGCTTGGTGAATGCCAAGAAAGTGATGGATTCAATCCGGACGGGTGAATCAAATTATCATTTTATCGAAATTATGGCGTGCCCGGGAGGTTGTTTGGGTGGTGGAGGCCAGCCAATTCCGACCAGTCCCGAAATTCGTCGCAAACGTGCGGAAGCCATTTACGCCGAAGATACCGGAATGACACTTCGCAAATCGCATCAAAATCCTGAAGTCATAAAAATTTACAAAGATTTTTTAGAGAGCCCGGGAGGCGAAAAATCGCATCATCTTTTGCATACCCATTATACAGCAAGAGAAAGATTTTGAAAGAATAGTCCGGCCTTCGCCGGACTTTCTTATTTTTGGGGAATGGAATATCAATCTTCGCTTTCAAGTCCGTTGGGATTTCTGATTATCAGATCAGATGGCCGGTCGATTACCGGAATTGCTTTTTCGGAAAACGAAGTTGATGTGCAAAATACATGTGAAGTCATTGAGAAATGCAAAAAACAGTTGGATCATTATTTCTCTGGTGAAACAATTGCTTTCGATCTGCCGCTTCATCCAAAAGGAACTGAATTTCAGCAGAAAGTATGGGCCGAATTGTTGAAGATTCCTTATGGCGAAACAATTACATACATGGAATTGGCTGTTAGATTGGGCGATCCAAAAGCGGTAAGGGCAGTCGGAACTGCGAATGGCAGAAATCCACTGGCCATTGTGATTCCTTGCCACCGGGTAATTGGAGCCGGGAATAAACTAACCGGTTATGCCGGAGGAATCTGGAGGAAGAAGATTTTATTAGAGCTTGAAATGAAGCACAATCCATCATTGAAAACGCTATTCTGAGGAAGTATTCCGGAAAAGAAGTCTTTAGGAAAAGGCAATAGCAATGAGGAATAAGGAATGAGGAATTTTAGCGTTTGTGTTTGAACAGTCCTTAAAAGCACCAGCGGTGCGAAATATTTGTAGCAAGAAATTTGAAATGAGTCAACCCGTCCGAAAGGCGCAAATGAACAAAGCGATGACATTATTTCGGACGGAACAGAATGGTTTTTCAAAAAAGAGATCAATCCAAAATGGCAACAAAAAACTTAATTTTCGAAGCTTGCGTCGAAACGCTGGAAGATGCGCTTGCAGCCGAAAAACGTGGTGCCAACCGCATTGAATTGTGTTCGGCGCTCGATCAGGATGGATTGACTCCTTCGGCTGAATTAACCATGCAATGCCTTAAACAGCTTTCAATTCCGGTTATGGCGATGGTTCGTCCCCGTGGAGGCGATTTCGTTTATTCTGAAAGTGAAATCCTTCAAATGGAAACTGAAATTGAGTTCTTCAAACAAGCGGGAGTGGCCGGAGTCGTTTTTGGTTTGCTCACCGGGGATAGTGAAATTGACATTGAAAATACCAGGCATCTGTCCAAACTCGCTTTTCCTTTAGAAGATACTTTCCACAAGGCAATCGATTATACTTCAAACATCCTGAAATCCTTTCAGGAACTGAAAGAAATTGGCGGAATCAC
>CAIPKZ010000136.1 GCA_903865775.1 uncultured Prolixibacteraceae bacterium
AAATGTGAGAACAGCGGGTGATATACTTGTGGTATCCGTCAGCCATTGGCCACCAGGTCTGGCTGCGATCCCAGTGTACTCCGTACGGTCCCATGGTCATTCCGGGTTTCAGGTCATCGTTTAGATACTGATGCTGAAAAGTGTGATAAACGAACCGGTTGATTCCGGCAGCAAAAGCCCAGTCACCCTGATTTTTCATCGATCCCGGATTTTGCTTCCAGTCTTCTTTGTGTGCGGTAAACGCTTCAGCAGCGACAACATCCTGACCATTGACATGTGCAATGGAAGCCGCCTGGATGCAGCTAAACGACGAATTAAAACCGTAATCTTTGCTCCAGAATTCGCACATCGGCACATCAGCCAATGCACCCAATTCCATATCGGCTGTTGGATTCATATCGTAAGGCTCAATCGAAAAGCCCAGATTATATTTTTGCCCATACTTCTTCAGGTGCATGGCATGGTTTTCAATCACCAATTCCATGCTTGTTTGTCGTAGATCCCATAAAAAACGCTCACTCTTTTCCAGACTTTCGACTACCAATCCTGAATAAACCGGATAAAATGGCAACGGATTGTAGCCTCTTCTTTTTTTGAATTCTTCACGGAACCGCGGAGTCCAGTTCTGCGCACCCATTTCCCAGCTATCCATGTGCAGCATTTTCAGGCCTCCCTGAAGATTTTTATCCGGAATGCCAATCTTTTTGAACAGCTTCCCGGTGAAATTTTCCATGTGGGCATTGATGGCAGTCGTATCCATTTTATCGGCTTCGAAACCCAGTCCGGGTGCGGGAGCCGGACGTGTAACCGCTCCATTATTGCGGCTTCCAAGACGCATAATGGTCCACTTTCCTGCCGGAACTTTCCAATCGAGCGTTCCATCCGGTTTCAGGAAACGGGTGACATCAATGATTTCACTTTTAGTAATAACTGCATTTTTCTGAGGTTCCGGATAATCGGTCTTGGAGGGCAGAAACTGTTTTACATTCTTTTCAGACGTATAAGGAGCGCGATAATAGAGTGCTTTTTCGTCAATGTCCTCAATTTTAACATTGCCCTGAGGCGTCGGGAAAGCGAGCACTGCAACATCTTCATAATATTCGTTCCAGTGTACTTTGAGTTCATCCGTAAAACTTCCTTCGCCAAAATAGGGCTTTTTTGGGGCTGGCTTTGGCAAAACTATCGGCTTGTTTTCATCTCCGGAAACCTGAATACTGCTGGAAACCAAATGTTGCATCGATTCTTTTCCTGAAACCCAGGGACCGCCACTTCCTGACCATCCGGGGCCGACGCCCAAGGTAATGGCAATTCCCAAACGTTCTGCTTCACGCACCGCATGTTTGAATAAATCCTGCCACTGCTCACTTAAAAAGTCAACCGGACCGCGCGGAACACCGACATTCACTTCCAAAAAAACGAGGTTGCCGATACCAACCTTTTTCATTGATTCCAGATCGGCGGTCATGGCTTCTTTCGACATGTTCCCATCCATAAAATACCAGTAAACACCGGGCCGTGCTGCATCAGGAGGATTCCGGAAATCAGCTTTCAGTTTCGTGATATTTGTTTCATCTCCGGATGGATAGTTAAAGCAGATGAAAGCCAGACTGACAATTGCCAGTAAAACAGGAAGTACTATTTTCAGTCGTTTCATAACCGGTGTATATTAAATTTCTATTGAAACCATTTGATTAATTCGTTTGCAATGAGTTCGTGCCCAAGTTCGTTCGGATGATTAACCTGCGACATGTATTTACTAAGTTGTTCTTTATCCGGATACAGGAATTCGAAAGCCTGATAGCTGTCAACCAATCCAAGCTGATTTTCCGATGCAAGTTTCCGAACCTGGTCGGCATGTTTCCGCAATTCATTTGTAGGGTCAGCATAATTGACATTTTGGTCGGGTGATGGTGTCAACAAAATCACTTTAATGCCCTGATCTTTTGCTGATTTAATCATTTGATTCCATGATGAATATGCTTTCTCCAATCCGACTCCACGATCATTCAGGCTATAATCAATCAGAATTAAATCGGGTTTGTGAATTAGCACATCTCGCTCAAAGCGTTCAGCACCTTTTACCGAATTCTCCCCACCGATGGCAGTCACAATTACATTCACCACTGCCAGTGGGTAAATCGTCTTGAGTTTTTTCAGGAACAAATTTGGGTAAGCTCCTAATGTATTGACCTGTGGAGTTTTGAAATA
>CAIPKZ010000137.1 GCA_903865775.1 uncultured Prolixibacteraceae bacterium
CAGGTGAATGGATCGGGCAGGCAACTTCGATGCGCCGATTGAGGTTACGTGTCATCCAGTCGGCCGAAGAAATATAAATATCTTCTTTCCCGCCATTGGCAAATAGAAATACCCGGGTGTGTTCCAGGAATTTATCGACAATACTGATGGCTTCAATGTTTTTGCTTAATACCGGATCGTCGGTTTTTAATCCAAAAATTCCGCGGATAATCAGCTGAATCGAGACCCCGGCCTGGCTCGCTTTATACAGTCTGTCAATCATTTCCTGATCAATCAGGCTATTCATTTTCAGGATCATGTAGGCCTTTTTCCCTTTTTTTGCATTGGCAATTTCCTGATCAATCTTGTTCAGGAAGAAATTGCGCATCGAAAACGGGCTGACAATGAGTTGCTTAAAATTAAAGTGCGTGTAGGTGTGCTTGAAGAATTCAAACATATTGGCCACTTCGTTGGCAATCTCATGGTCGGCAGTAAGCAATCCTTTATCTCCGTAAACACGCGCAGTTCCTTCATGAAAATTTCCGGTTCCTATATACGCGTAATTTCGCAGTCCGCTTTTCTCCCTTCTCTGAACCCAGGCGAGTTTACAGTGAATCTTTAATCCCGGTATGCCATTAATTACGCGGGCACCTTCTTCCTGCAATTTGTTCGACCAAAAGATGTTGGCTTCTTCATCGAACCGGGCCTGTAATTCAATCACCACGGTTACTTTTTTGCCGTTCCGGATGGCATTTAGCAGGGCATTCACCACTTTAGAGGTTTCAGAAACCCGGTAGATGGTGATCCCGATTTCCTCCACTTTTGGATCGATAGCTGCTTCGCGCAAAAAATCGATGAAATGAGAAAAACTTTGGTAGGGATAATGAAGCAAAACATCTTTTTGCCGCAACTTTTTCAGGATACTTTGATGCGGGACCAAATCCTTGTGCGGTATTGGCGGCAGGGACTGGTAGTAATGGTGAGGTTTCCCGATTTCAGGAAAATTCATGAAGTCCTTGTGATTGTGGTAACGTCCACCAGCGACCGTTTTTTCTTCGCTTTCAAGCTTCATTTTTTTCATAATGAACTGAAGCAGATCATTTGGCATATCACGGTCATAGATCAACCTGACCGGTATTCCGACTTTTCGTTTCCTGAGACTGATTTCCATCTTTTCAAGGTAGCTTTTCGAAATGTCATCGTCGATATCCAATTCAGCATCGCGGGTAACTTTTATGGTGAAGGCCTCAAAATGGTCGAAATTGAAAATCGGGAAGATATCATTCAGGCAGAAACGAATCACGTCATCGACCATGATGATGAATTTTTTATTGCCTTGATCGGGCAGCACCAGAAACCGCGAAACCGAGCGGCTGGGCACACGGATGAGGGCATAGGCAAATTTCGAGGGAGATTTGAACTTCGATAGTTTGACGGCCAGATACACCGATTTGTCGCGCAAATAAGGAAATTTCATACTTTTACCAAGCATGATGGGAACAATGTTTGGAAGTACTTTGATGTTGAAATATTTCCGGACATAAACACCCTGTTCGTGAGTGAGCTGTTTTTCGTCGACCATGAAGATGTTTTCATTGGCCATTTCCTGAAAGATATTCCGGTAAATCTCCTGAGCTTTTTGCTGATGCCTGACAACCGTTTCCTGAATCTGATCGTACAGTTCTGCAGGAGTGATATCGCCAAGCAAGGATTCTTCATCTTTTCCAAATTCGAGCATCCGTCGAACCGAGGCAACACGTACTCTGAAAAACTCATCGAGGTTATTAGAGAAAATCCCAAGAAACCTGATTCGCTCAAACAATGGCACCGCCTCATCCTCGGCTTCCTGAAGCACCCGCTCATTGAACGAAAGCCAGCTTATTTCGCGATTGTTGTATTTGCTTATTTTATCCATTTTGAGTATTATTTCTCCTGAAAAACATTAAAAGACAGTTTCCCTTTCCAACCCCTCCTATTGATTGACAGAAAAAAGTCATTTGTAATTCGTCATTGGGAAAAAATTAAGTGAAACATTTTCAATTGACTAATGACTTTTTCCTGTTATTATATCCATTCCTTTCTGTATAGCCTCCTGAAATACAGGAAGACCTTTTATTTCGTCCAAACGTAATACCGGGTCTTTTGGGGATTGTCTTTCATCCTGAATAAACAATTCGAACCAACCAACATTTTGCCATTCTCCCAGTTTGTATCCAACTTTTGAGAATTCGGCACATTTGCGGTATCCAAAATATTCATGAAAAGCAACACTCGATTCGTTTGGCATAGTGATAATGGCCAGCAAATTCGAAATTCCCTGATAACGGACCAGCTCATGGAGACTGGTGTACAAAGCATCTGCAATTTTTCTTCGATGAAAATCGGGATGAATATAGACTGAAACTTCCTTGGTCCAACGGTACGATGCACGGCTACGATACCCCGATGTATAGGCATATCCGGCAATCCGGCCGTCGATTTCACAAACCAGGATGGGCAATTCGGTCATGATTTCCTGCATACGCTTCCAGAATGATTCTTCGTCAGGAACCGTTTCCTCAAAAGTGACTGAAGTATTCAGAATAAATGGAGAATAGATTTCCAGAATTCCGGGAACATCGCGTCGTTCAGCAAGTCGTATGATTGCGTTCATGTGATATGTTTGATGTTGTCATTAATTGTCATTCAATAGTCATTTGTAGTCATTAAAAATGACGCGGAGCTAATGACGTGAAAGAAATGACTAGCAATGACCATTCTTTTAAAAGTAATTTCATTCATTAGTTAAGATCGTCGCTGAATTCCATCAGGAATGCTTTGATAAATCCTTCAATTCCTCCGTCAAGTACAGCCTGTACATTGCCCGATTCGAACCCGGTGCGGACATCTTTTACCAATTTATAAGGCTGCATGGTATAAGAACGGATTTGCGATCCCCATTCAATTTTCTTCTTGGTGGAATTGATCAGTTGTTCAGCTTCCTGCCGTTTCCGAAGCTCCAGTTCGTAAAGCTGAGATTTCAGTAATCGAAGCGCATTGTCTTTATTTCCGAATTGTGAACGGCTTTCAGTATTCTCAATCACAATGCCGGACGGGGCGTGACGAAGGCGAACACCGGTTTCAACTTTATTCACATTCTGACCACCTGCACCGCCTGAACGAAACGTATCCCAGGTAATGTCGGCAGGATTGATTTCAACTTCAATAGTATCGTCGATTGCAGGAGAAACAAACACAGAAGCAAAAGTAGTCATCCGCTTACTTTGAGCATTGAAAGGCGACAGGCGCACCAGCCGGTGAACTCCATTTTCGCTTTTCAGGTAGCCATAGGCGTATTCACCTTCGAATTCGATGGTGCAGCTTTTTACGCCGACTTCGTCGCCTCCGTGATATTCGACTGTTTTTACCGTGTAACCTTGTTTTTCGCCGTATCGCATGTACATGCGCATCAGCATTTCGGCCCAGTCGTTACTTTCGGTTCCGCCGGCACCTGCGTTGATGCGAAGCATAGCACCCAGTTTATCCTCCTCTTTCCGGAGCATATTCTTGACTTCAAGCGCTTCGATTAATGAAAGTGTTTCGTTGAAATGCTGTTCGATATCGTCTTCAGTGGCTTCTTCCATTTCATAGAAGTCATACAAAACCAGGAGGTCTTCCATGTGTTGGGCCACTTTCTTGAATCCATCGGTCCATATCTTGACCGAACGGATCACTTTCATCTGTGCTTCAGCGTCTTTTGGATTGTTCCAGAAATTAGGATCCTGGGTTTTGAGTTCTTCTTCCTGAAGTTGTATTAGTTTTTGATCGTAGTCAAAGATGCCTCCTTAACGCATCCTGGCGATCTAAAAGACCTTTAACCTGTTCTTTGAGTATCATTTCTTTGTTTTACAAATTACTGAAGCAAAAGTAGAAAATGAAACGTGATAAACTATAAAAGAAAAGAAAGATTGATGAATCGTCAATTTATTAATTTCCCCAGACTGCTGTTGTATCTTTAACAGATATGGCCTGAACATTGTATGCATCGTTCTGTTCCTCAAACAGGAAGGCATTCATCCTGACGGTGTATGTTTTTCCGCTCACCGGAGTAAAACCTGAGAGCCATCCGCCTCCATTGGCACTGATTGCAAATGATTGGACTTTATTGGATAATTCCACGCTCCCGAAAACAATTTTTTCGCCATCGAGAATGTTGATAGAATAGCTGAAAGCATCAGTTACTTTTCCCCAGGTAAGTCTCAGGGCATGCCTGCTTGAATAATACAGGCATGTATCAATGACTGGAAGTGCCAGAACTTTGGTAGACAATTCATCCTGAAAAGTATCCGAAACACCATTTTCAAAAGTAGCGGAGAAATTATATGTAGCGGCAGCCGGTGGCGTAGTCGTATAGCTGGCATCAGGAGTTTCGTAGTAGAAGTTTGATTTATAACTCTGGAATGAATTCAAGTTAAAGGTTTTTTCAGGAGCAAGGCTACTTACCGCTTGAACACTTTTAAATGTGCTGAAGGTATATGCATAGAGCGAAAGGCCATAGACTGTGTTTGTGCCAGATTTTTTTGCAACAATAACAGCATCACCGATTCCGGTTGCCTGCTCATCGGCTTTTTTGCACGAAGCCAAAACTGCAATGGCCAAAATGAGTGTGAAAATTTTTAGGTGTTTCATGGTTTTATCTTTTACCGGGTATATAAATGTTAAGTTATTAGATGCATCTGACCTGCCAAAGGTTGTCCGGGGCAAAGATATTTATAATTAGAAACGGATTTTGATATCAGGATTAATGTTTTATCTTTGCGCCACAAATTTTTTAATAACTGTTTATCAATTTAAATTAAGCAAAATGCCAGCAAAAATCAGATTGCAGCGCAACGGGCGCAAAAGGTATGCTTACTATCACATTGTGATAGCTGATAGCAGGGCACCACGAGATGGTAAAAATGTAGAACGTATCGGATCTTATAATCCAAACACGAATCCTGCTACTATCGATCTCGATTTTGACAAAGCTTTAATATGGCTTAACAATGGTGCTCAACCTACCGATACAGTAAGAGCTATTTTATCTTACAAAGGAGTATTGTTCAAAAAACACCTTTTAGGTGGTGTAGCCAAAGGCGCTTTCACTGCTGAAGAAGCTGAAACCAAATTCGAAGCTTGGGTAGCCGAGAAAGCGAATAAAGTTCAGGCTAAAAAAGATGGTTTAGTTGTAAGTTCAGATTCTTCGAAGAAGGTTCAATTCGACAAGGAAACCAAGAAGAATGTAGAACGTGCCAATGCAATTGCCAAGCGACATTCTGATGCTGTTGCTGCCGCAAGGGCAGCTGCTGCACCTGCGCCTGCACCTGTTGTTGAAGAAGTAGCTGAAGAAGCTGCTCCTGAAGTAACTGAGGCTCCTGAGGAAACTGAGGCTTAGTATTCGCAAAATCCTGCTTTTGCTCCGGTATATAGCAGACAAATATAAAAGCGACAGAGAAATCTGTCGCTTTTTTCTATTTTTACTCCCATGGAAACAATACCGAAAAACAATTGTGTTAAAGTTGGCTATGTCCAGAAACCGCATGGGATCCATGGAGAACTGGTAATCCGGTTTCAGGAAGAATTTTATGAAACTTTGGAAGAAAATCCAGCCATTTTTCTGGAGATTGATAATTTGCTGGTACCTTTTTTTATTTCGGACGAAGGATTGCGTTTTAAATCCGGCGAATCGGTTATCACGCAACTCGATTGGGTTGATTCGGACAAGAAGGCGAAAGATCTTTGTGGATTATCGGTTTATGTTGACCGCGAAGATGTGATTGAATTCGAGGATGAAATGAGTCCGCATGCATTAATCGGATACCAATTGTTTGACCAGACGCTCGGGCCGATTGGCCTGATTACCGAGGTGAACGATTTCTCCGGAAACATTCTGCTCTCTGTCGTATATCAGGGGAAAGATGCTCTCGTTCCCTTAAATGATGATTTAATTGTCCGCCTTGACGAAGACCTCCATGAAATAGAACTCCGGATTCCGGTGGGTTTGTTTGATTTGGATGACGAGTAGAAGCCCAAAGCCCCCTCCCTGCCTGCGGCTGGCAGGCAAACCTCCCCCAAAAGGGAAGGTTTTAAAAAGCATTAAGCATCTACCATGGAACTTTTCAAGTCCCCTCCTTTGGAGGGGATTTCGGGGAGGCTTTTTTTTTTGCCACAATGCAACTTTCTGAATAATTTGCCGTCTATAAAATCGTTTAGTAGACAAACAATTAAAAATAGCAAGCAAATGAAAACAAAATTAGCAGCAGCAATCATTTTAATACTGTTTATTCTGGCCGGAATTCAGGTTCAGGCGGAGGAACAAACACGAAAAGTAGAATCCTTTTCTTCCATTTCGTTGCGCATTGGTGCCAGTGTTCATCTGGAGCAGGGCGAAAAGCAAAATCTGGAAATTGTTGCGAAATCTTCAACCCTCGAAGAAATAATTACAGAAGTAAAAGATGGCGAACTGATTATCCGGTTTCCAAATAAAAACTTTTTCTGGAGTTCGTTTAAACCAGGCGAAATAACCATTTACATTACCACTCCTGAAATAAGCGGATTGGTGGTGTCAGGTTCGGGCGATATTATTGCTGAAAATGCAATTAAAACGAAAAAACTGGATCTGGGTTTAAGCGGCAGCGGGAACATTAAATTATCTGATCTTTCAGCAGAACAAGTAAAGTCAACGATTTCCGGTTCCGGAAATATTCATTTGGCCGGTAAGACCGCAGCCCAGGATTTAAGTGTGGCCATTTCCGGGAGCGGAAGTGTGAAAGCATTGGATTACAATGCCGATGATGTTACTGTCCGGATTTCAGGTTCAGGAAATGTTGGTATTCAAGCCAATAAAAATCTGTTTGTCAGGGTTTCAGGCTCCGGAAATGTGAACTACAAGGGCAAACCGTTGGTCGATTCAGCGATTTCCGGATCAGGAAAAGTAAGAAGCGCGGATTAGTGCAGAAAATAAACTTCTAAAGTATTCAATCTTGTATTGAAAATTGAAAAGATTTAAGGTGGCTGAAAAAAAATACAGACCACCTTTTTTATTTGAACTTTTTTAATTCAGACTTGTTTGTCTTTTATTGATTATTCTTTTGATAAACTATAAAATTTATAAATCTATAAAAAACAAAACGTATGAAAAAGAAACTATTTTCCTTACTTATTTGCTCTTCATTTATTATCTTTTTTGTGGCATGTAAAAAAGATACCGTTAATCCGGAAACCGATCTTTCGGTTAGTCAAACGGTTAACAGCGATGCGCCAACAGTTGGTTCCAATGTTACGTTTACCGTTTCTATTTTAAATAATGGGCCCAGTGCAGCAACCGGAGTCTCGGTAAACTATTCACTTCCTGCCGGATATACTCTGGTCAGTGCAACACCTTCAGTGGGTACATGGGGTTCTTCTACCTGGTCAGTTGGTAACTTAGCAAACGGATCAGGAGCCACATTAACAGTTATTTCCAAAGTGAATTCAGCAGGACCTTATTCAAATACAGCTACAATTATGGGTTCTGAGACCGATCCAACTGCAGGAAACAATACGGCAATTAAAGCAACTGTACCGGTTGCTCCTCCTTCAACCGACATTTCAGTCGCACAAACGGTTAGCAACAGTGCCCCGGTTGTTGGCACAGAAGTTACTATCTCGGTAACAGTTTTGAATAATGGAGCGATTGAAGCCACCGGGGTTTCTGTCAGCGATGTGCTTCCTGCAGGATATTCTCTGGTTAGTGCAGCTCCTTCAATTGGTACATGGGCATCTCCTAACTGGTCCGTTGGAAAACTGGCCAGCGGTTCAAGTGCGAAATTGTCGATTGTGGCCAAAGTGCTGGAGACCGGACCTTATGAAAACACCGCAACGGCAACCGTCACCGAGACTGATGTAAATGCTGCCAACAATACAGCGACCAGTTCAATAGTTCCAGTTCCTTTGGTTGCGGTGAAAACTACCTATAATAATGATGTTAAGCCTCTTTTGGTAGTGTCGTGTGCTCCTTGTCATGTGAGTGGCGGGAGTTATGGAAAGTGGGATGTTTATGCAAACGCAAAGAGTAAAATCACTGCAATTATTGACCGGGTGAATCGGGCACAGGGTTCTGCCGGATTTATGCCAAGTGGTGGAACAAAATTATCTGCTGACAAGATTGCTATCCTGAATAAATGGGTTACTGATGGTCTCCTTGAAAAGTAGGACCTTCTTTGTATTTAGAAATCAAAAAGAGGCTGAATTCCGCGGAATTCAGCCTCTTTTTATGGAATGATTTATTAGCCGGAATTAAATTCCGGATATTTTCTTACTTAGTTTTCTTTTTCTCTTTCACTCCGGTTGTGCCG
>CAIPKZ010000138.1 GCA_903865775.1 uncultured Prolixibacteraceae bacterium
AACCATACCAAGAAAATAAAACAAGTCGATGAAGTTATCCAGTACCATGCCGATACCCTCAAAGATTTAAACGTACACTGGCACCAGCTCTCTTCAAATTCGAGCCTCGCCGATTACAAATCCGCCCTCCACCACCTTACTGCCGAACAGGAAAAAATGACCATCGGCAGCCAGGAATACATCAGCCATACCGAAAAAATACAACAGGTAAACCAAGTAATCGAATACCATAAGGACAACTTAAAAGAGGTTGGAGTGGCATGGGGCACGCTTTCCGCCAATTCAAGCATCACCGACTATAAATCTGCCCTCCAACGCCTGGAAGCCGAACAGGACAAAATGGCTGTCGGCAGCCAAAACTATATTTCCCATGCCCAAAAAATACAATCGCTAAACAAAACTATTGCAGCCCACAACGCCCAACTCAAGCAAACCACCACCGGGTGGGAACGGTTGGTGCAACAAACAAATAAGCTCCAAGGGATGCTGCAGGCCGTTGTCGTGGGTGCTGCCGCTTTTGTCGGCATGGTTACCGCAGGCAAAAAAGCCGTTACCATGTTTGCCGAATTCGACGACAAAGTTGCCAACGTGGCCCGCACCACCGGCCTCACCAAGCAGGAGATCTATGCCATTTCTGAATCCCTGCAAAAAGTAGATACCCGGACAGCCCAATTGGATTTGATGAACCTGGGCGTGATTGCCGGAAAATTGGGTATCGCCAAAGAAGATGTTTTTGGGTTCATCAAAGCTGCCGATAAACTGAATGTTGCTTTCGGTGGGGCATTGGGTGCTGATACCGAGGAAGTGGTCAACCAAATCGGGAAACTTGTTTCGGTTTTTAGGATAGAAGAAAAATTCGGGATAGAGACAAGTATGCTCAAAATCGGCTCTGCCCTCACTACCCTCGGCAATGCCAGTACCGCCAATGAGGGTTATATTGTTGAATTCTCGAAACGTGTCGGAGGTATCGCGCCCATCGTTGGGGTCAGCATCCAGAATGTGATGGGGTTGGCAGCTACCCTGGACCAATTAGGCCAAACTTCCGAAGTGTCCAGCACCGTTTATAGTGCCATGGTTACGGGCATGTTCAAGAAAACTGCCGAATATGCAAACATTGCCGGGATGAGTGTGGAAGGTTTCAAGAAAATACTTGCCACGGATACCAATTTCGCTTTTATCAAAGTTTTGGAAGGCTTAAACGGCAACAATGCAGGGATGGAACGCATGGTGGCCCTGATGGGCGACATGGGCATCGAAGGAAAAAGGGGCATTCAGGTCCTTGGCGTGTTGAGCAACAATACCAAAATGCTCCGCGAACAACAAACCCTTTCCAACGATGCATTTTATAAAGGGAATGCCATCTACACATCCTTTAACCTTTTGAACGATTCTGCGCAGGCAAAACTTGCAAAAGCAGGTAAAAAAGTGGCCGACCTCGCCGTGGAATTAGGCCAAAAACTGATGCCGGTACTTACCGTTTCTACTTCCGGTTTCAGCTATTTCATTAAAACCGTAAGTGCTTCCATCGACTTCTTTTTCAAACATTCCAAAGCCATAACCACCGTTACCCTTGCACTTGTGGCTTATGGCGTTACCGTGAAAGCCATTTCCGTTTGGGAAACCATCCGCCAAACTGTTTTCACCAAAGGGCTTATACTTTCCAACCTCGAAGCCATCGCGATACGCCTTCGGATATTGCTCACCCGTACGTCCACCGCTGCCCAAATGGAATCCCTTGCAGCCACAAAAGCCATGAATGCCGCCATGGCTTCTTCCCTTTGGGGCGCTTTAGCCGCTGGTATTGTCATTGCCACCATGGCATTGATCAATTTCGTGAAAAATGTAAACAAAGTTTCTGCGGCACAAGAAGCCATCAACAACGCAATCGATCAAACTGTCGAAAAAATGGTTGAACAAACTTCAAATATCACCTTGCTCGTTTCCCTCGTAAATTCCGAAAATGTTTCCCTCGCCGGAAAGAAAAAAGCCATCGAAGATTTAAAAGCCCTTATCCCAGGGTATAATGCCCTACTCAACGACCAAGGCAAAATCCTGTATCAGAACACCGGTGCGGTCAAAGAGTATATCGTACAGCTCCGCCGCCAATATATGCTCGAAGCCTTCAAAGAAGAATACCAAAAAGCTTCCGTAAATGTGGCCAAAACACAAGAAAAACACGACAATCTTGTTGCCCAAT
>CAIPKZ010000139.1 GCA_903865775.1 uncultured Prolixibacteraceae bacterium
AATAAACCTGCCAGACCAGTCAATAGTACTTCCTTTTGACCGCTTGAAGCACCTGCGATTCCCATGACTAAACTGAAATTTGAAACCAGTCCGTCATTTCCTCCCAATACGGCCGCTCTCAAAGCATTGCCGCCGATTGAACGATGCCGCTTTTCGAATCTGGCCAGATTTGATCCTGAAACTTTGGCCTGGCTGCTCATGATATTTTTAAGTATCGTAACATGTGCGGTATCTGAAATAGAACTGGCTGCATCAATATTTTTCCTTGAACTTATTAATGACGACGAGATACTTTTTTCGGTATCCAGGAGTACGCCTAAAACATAATCGTAGCCTAAAACTTTACCAATGTTATTTAGTATTCTGGCTCTTATAGAAGGAGGCAGTAATTTGGAAGTATCCAGATTATTCTTTGCCATAAAAGCCTTTGCGTGCCCCTTTTCTATCTCACTCATCTGGCGGAAAACATCGGCTACATTGGGATCTTCTTCGTGATCGGCCAAAATCTGGTAAAGAAAACTGGCATCAATTTCAGTTTGAATATTTTTTAAACTTATCATCTGAAGGATTTTATGATAGTGGGAGTTGCGAATCCATGCAAAGCTATTAAAAAAGGAAGAGCAGAACTGAATTTATTCTGTTTTTACAAAATACAGGCATTGAGGAAAAGGATAATAGGTTTTTAACGAAGTGGATTGAGTTGCTGGTGTCTTTTTGATTTGATGATTAGAATTAAGCGAGATTAAAAGTTTCAGGAACTTTTCAATCTTCTGATTGTTTTGCAAGTAATTTTAAAAAACGATTTTAATGAAAATTGTAATTTTTGGAGCAAGTGGTAAAACTGGCTCCCTTTTAGTTGATCAGGCACTTGCAAGCGGCCATCAGGTTACGGCCTTTGTCCGGAGAGATGGATCATTATTACAGCAGCACGCCAAGCTGAAAATTATAACTGGAACCCTCGATAATACTGACCGATTGAAAGAAGCAATTTCAGGAGCTGATGCATGCATATCTGCTTTAGGCGGAGGTTCACTTACCAAACACTCACCGGAAATCAGTTCAGGAATCGACCGAATTGTTAGCCTGATGGAGCAGGAAGGCGTTAAACGGTTGATCTACCTTTCGAGTTTGGGCGCAGGTGAAAGCCGCTATTATATGGGTCCGGTTCTTCGTTTCTTTTTGACTTCTGTGCTGCTTCGTGTGCCACTTGCCGACCATAATACCAATGAAGGACGCATCGCAAATAGCAAACTTCAATGGACAATCATTCGTCCCGGAGGCCTTACTGACGGACCAAAAACCGGAAAAATGAAACATGGAACCGAAAAGCCTGTATTGAAAGGCAGTTCAAGCATTTCGCGTGCCAATGTCGCGTCATTTATGCTCGATCAGCTTTCAGATTCTACTTCCATCAATCAATACGTCTGGATTCAGGAGATTTTGTAAATTGGCTTATTTCATCCTTTTCAGGCTGAATAATTTCAGGATGAAGCGTGGCAATGGCTTGTCTGACGGGCGCTTGTGCAGATTGATATAGATTCCCAGTTTTTTAAGTATCGGAACCTTGTGAGTTTCCACAAATTCAATTAAGGTTCCTTCCGGAGCCTGAATATACGAAAAACTACCAGCTGCCTCGCCCATATCGAATGTGTCGCCCTGGCTTGCGCTGTCGACTGTAAAAGCAAAACCTTTGTCTTTCACTTCGGTTCGTAAATCATCCATCCCGTGCATATCGAAACATAGATGTATAAAACCCAGGTCGCCCCACATGCGTCCTTTAAATATATCAATCGGTTCACGGTCAAGTACCTGGACGAGTTCAATTTCTGATGGCCCAAAAAGCGGACTGAACGGGCCTGTTCTTTTTTCGCTGTAGCGAAGCAAAACCCTGCGGAATTTGTCATTCGATCCGGGAAGTCCTTTCCAGTCGGTAAATACTCCGGTTTTGTCGTAAATCACTTCGTCATATTGAAGGATGTCGGTATAAACTTTCAAACTGCTTTCCATATCGGTTACACCGATGACCGTACCCAATATGCCACCATTCTTTGCTTTGGTTGGCATGAAAACATAGGAATTTTGCACCAGTTCCCAAATATTTTCGAATACATCCTGAACATAGAAATGTAGATTTCCGGAAGGATCGCTCGTAATTTCAGTTAGCAAATTCAGTCCTTTCGCTTTGAAACTCGAGTAGGCTGCCTGAATATCGGCTGTTTTAAGCTTTCCGACTGAGATACCCAAATCGCCCAACAAAATCGGAAGCTTGGGTCCAACTGGCACTTTACCGGTGTGCTGCCAAACTTCAAATCCTCCTCCTCCCTGCATATTCAGGGCAAGTACAGCGTGTCGCTCACGGGTTTCCCCTTCGGTATGGTGAAGCATGAGTTTGGCTACTGCTTTTTCGTCGAACACCAAAATGTCCATTCCAAAATTTTCACGAAACCATTTAAAAGCTTCAGCTAAATTTTCAACCCCTACACCCAATTGCTGGATTCCGTTAATTTGTTTTGTCATTTGTTTAGTGTTTGACTACTTTACATCGGTTTGATGCGGGTAGCCATGTAATAATAAAGTGATGGTAAAAACCGGCGAATATGCAGCATCAGCATCTCGCTGCCACCTACCCAGATTTCTTTCTTCTCGTGTTTTAGTCCGGAATAAATAAGCCTTGCAGCTTTTTCAGCAGTAATTCCATTGGCCTGCCCGTCATCAATTTTTCCATGTTCTTTGCCTTCTTTGTCGATGGCAAATCTGGAGATGTTGGTTTGAACCCGTCCCGGAATCAGTATACTTACCTTGATATGATGTTTTGAGTTTTCAGCCAGCAGGCTTTCGAAAAATCCATGAATCGCGTGTTTCGATGCAGAATATGCAGACCGGTATGGAAATCCAAATTTCCCAACCAGGCTTGATGTTGCCGCCAGCTGGCCTCCGCCATTCTGAATCATATGCGGCAATACAGCTTTGGTCAAAGCCACCACACCAAAGAAATTAACTTCCATAATCTTTCGGTCGTTTTCGATGGGTGTTTCAGAAACCAGTGAGCGTTGACTAATTCCGGCAAACTGATACAATCCGGAAATTTTTTCCCCTTCACCGATCACCTTTTTTGCTGTTTCGAATATCGATTGGGTATTGAGCATATCAAGCGGCTCAATGCGAACGGTACTTCCACGGACAACAATTTCAGCTGCGGTATTTTCCAATCCCGCTAAATCACGGTCGGAAATGATAAGGCGAACCCCGGAAGAAGCCAGTTCCAGTGAAAGAGAGCGCCCCATTCCTGAAGCTGCTCCGGTAATCCAAAAAGTCTTTCCGGTAAAATTCATAAGTATCAATTCTTGAGCGAACGAAATTATAAAAATAATTGCAGTAAAAAACGCAGGTAATCGGATTAGAATCCTTTTACCTGCGTTTTATTTTATTCCGCCAGATTTTATTTGCAAACTACAGCAGGCTGTATCCTGAACGGTATTCGTAGTGCATCAGTTTAGTAGCAGCACCATCGGTATCATCCACAAATTTTTCAGTTGCAGGATTCCATTTGACGGTCCGTTTCAGTTCGCAGGCAATGTTGCCCAGGTTGCAGACCGTACAACTGCTGTGACCGATTTCAACCGGAACTGCCGGATCTTTGCGTCCACGAACAGCCTCGATGAAATTAACCTGATGTGGAATTTTGGTTTCATAAGGACCGGTATCGTCTTTGGCTTTTGCCGGAGGTAATAATTTGTCGTCAGAAGCCTTGAACATCCCACGAGCCACCTCGATCCATCCATCTTTGCCGATGAATTTAACTCCTTTTGTTTTTGTTGCGTCAAAAGGTTCCGAAGTCATGATCACTCCATTGGCATATTTAAATTGCATATATTCAGTTCCGTCGCCAATTGGCGAAGCTTCAACCGGACCGTTCCGATCCATGCCCAGTCCCCATTGCGCAATGTCGAACATGTGAGCACCCCAGTCGGTCGTAAAGCCACCGCCCATTTCCTTATACCAGCGCCAGGCACCCCAGATATCTTCATTTTTTTCAGGATCAAGGGAGATTGGCGGATCCAATTCCTTGTTGTAGTGAATAGGCATTGGTAAGGACCCTAACCAAAGATCCCAGTTCAGATCAGCAGGTAAATCTTCTTTCGGAAGATCGTATGGTTTTGGAGGTGCACCAACGTATGCATTAACTTTTTCAATTTTCCCCAGAGCACCAGACTGAACCAGTTTTACTGCATGCTGGAAGTTTGGATCCGAACGCTGCTGGCTTCCCAGTCCAAGAATACGTTTGGTTTCGCGTACAACCCGGCGCAATTCCTGTCCTTCTTTAATGGTGAAAGTCATCGGTTTTTCGAGGTACACATCTTTTCCTGCTTTACAGGCTGCAATGGCAATCCGCGCATGAGAATGGTCCGGAACTGCAATTACAACCACATTGATATCTTTCCGTGCAAGTAGCTCTTCAAATTTTTCGTAAGTCTGAACTTCAGCTTGTTTCCCGGCTTTTGCATAAAACGACTTCACCCTTTTTTCGAATCGTTTCCGTTTGATACCGTAAACATCACAACCGGCAACGACTGTAACTCCAGGTATTTGCAGAAATCCATTCAGTAAAAACATCGACTGGCGGCCCATCCCGATGAATCCCAGCTTCAGTTCCGAATCAGCCACGGTTTGCGAAAAGGCTGACAATGAGGAGAACACCGCAACACCAGCTGCTCCTACAGCTGCAGTTCCAATAAACTGACGTCTTGAAACTCCTTTTTTGATTTGATTTTCCATTGATATAATTTAAGTGTTAATTAGATTTGCTTGGTTTCCAGTGTCTTGTTAATAAACTTTTAACTCATCGTCATGCCGAACGTTCGACTGAGCTCACGTCGAAGGCTTGTTTCGGCATCCCAAAATAGAATGAGACCCCGAAATACCTGCCAGCCGGCAGGCTGGAATTCGGGGTGACTGGGGCTTGCCATTATCAATTTTAATATGACTCCTATGGAAAAAAACACCTTTTTGATTGACTTTCACAAAATAAAATTTTTGGGTCCGTTTGAATTACTCGTCCGTCAGATTTCAATTTCTCCGCGAAGGTATGTAATCGCTTTTCCGGCAATCAATACCCGCTCGGCTTTCAGACTGCACCAGAGTTGCCCGCCCCGTTCAGATAACTGAAATGCCGTCATCTCCGTTTTATTCAGCCTGTCTGACCAAAATGGAACCAGCGTGGTATGAGCCGATCCGGTTACCGGATCTTCATCAATTCCCTCGTTGGGCGCAAAAAAACGACTCACAAAATCAACTTCATTTCCCCTGGCGGTAATTATGATTCCGCGGGCATCAGTTTGTTTTAAGAGATGGAAATTGGGTTTCATATTCCGGATAATTTCTTCGGAATCGAATTGAAGCAGGTAGTCTGTTCTTCCTTTCAGAGTGGCTGTAGCCTGAAATCCAAAGGCTTCAGTAAAAACCGGATTGGAATCTTCCGGAGCAACCGTGTCTGCCGGGAAATTGAGTTGAAGCAGATCTCCAATTTTACGAACGGTAAGTATCCCGCTTTTACTTATAAACGATAAGATTTCCTCCTGGAAATTCAATTCGTTGAAAAGCACATGGGCAGTTGCCAGCGTGGCATGTCCGCAAAGATTTACCTCGGAAACGGGTGTGAACCAGCGAATATGAAAACTCTTGTTTTCAGGAATAAAGAAAGCTGTTTCCGAAAGATTGTTTTCGGCTGCTATGTTTTGCATGATTTCATCCGAAAGCCATTCCTGGAGCGGGACAACCGCTGCCGGATTTCCTTTGAAAAGCTCTGAAGCAAAGGCATCAACCTGATAGATTTTAAGTTTCATTTCACTAAAATTTTACCGTCAGTTTCAGATTTAATTTCCGCTGGGTCAGGTAATTCGGAACGCCGAACATATCGCCAGAATTATTGGAAACCCAAAAGTATGAAATCGTATTGTTGATGCCCAGCAGATTGAACACTTCAAGACTCAGCCACATATCGTGTATTGAATTGAGCGTTTTGTTTTTGTATTGTTTATGATCCTGATTGATCAGCACTTTAGAAAAGCCCAGGTCGATCCGGCGATAGGGTGGAATCCGGAAAACATCCTGGTAAGGTTGCGAATTGGGAGGCCCGGTTGGCAGCCGCGAACCGTAAAAGGCGGTCATGTGCATTTTCCAGGTCGGATTTCCCGGGAAATAATCCTGAAAAAAGACACTGAAATTCATCCGCTGATCGGTTGGCCTTGGAATGAATCCATGCCCGTCACCCAGAATATCCTGTTCTGTTTTCAGGAGTGAAAGGCTTGCCCATGATTCAATTCCACTTACAAATTCACCATTCACTTTCATGTCCCATCCTAAGGTATAACCATTGGCCTGAAGTTCGGGCAAATACCTGATCCGCACATTGTCAATCTGATAAGGAATCAGGTTAGCCATGTATTTATAATACATTTCGGAGGTGAATTTGAACGGACGGTCCCATGCCCGGAAGATATAGTCAGAGCCCAACACGACCTGGGTCGATCGCTGAGCTTTGGTGCCGGGATAAATCACTCCGTTCCGGTCTTTGAGTTCCTTGTAAAACGGTGCCTGATCATAAACTCCTCCGGAAAGATGAAATACGAAATTGGTATTCCAGTCAGGATAATACCGTAAAGTGCCTCTTGGACTCAATAAAAACTCACCCGAATAAGTCCAGTACTGCGAGCGGATTCCGGCGGTAACATACAATGAACCCTTGCTGATTGGTATCTGGTAGGTATCCTGAACGAATCCTGACCAGCGAAATGAATTCATGTTGTATTTCGTAATAGTGGAGCTGAAAAGATTGAGATTTAAAATTGCATTCGGATCGTATGGAACGGATGGATCAAATTCAGTGTTTGGCAGGGAATATCCGGTAGAGTCGCGCAAAATCCATTCATTCATTTGGTCCTTAATTACTTCGCCCGAAACTTTGATTCCCCAGTTTACCAGATGCCTGGCAGAATTGAATGCTCCTTTATGTTCGAGGCTGTACACATTTGCATTCAGGTAATTGCGGGCATGATTCAGGAAAGTACCCACGCCGATGTTCAGAACACTATCGCCAAGATTTTCAGATCCCAGATTTTTTTCCAGTTCGTTCAGGTAATATTGTCCCAGAATGTCATAGGTTTCCTCTTCTTTCGAGTTATAGGCTGAAGCGATGAATTTCATGTTCAACCGGCTTCCGGGATGGTAGTTGGCAACCAGCGCTCCGGTTAGAGTGGCAAATTTATCGACCTCCTGACCTTCAAAATAAACCGTGGCATTGTAAGCCTTGTTGAATGTTCCGAAACTGGTTTTTCGTGTTTGGGGAATAAAATTATACTGGTTTTGCGCAAGGTTTCCCAAAAAAGAAACATCAAATTTCGAATTGAATTTGTAAGTCAGATAGGTTTGAATATCGATAAAACGCGGATTATATTCTCCTTTTTCGTCGAGCGTACCTAAAAGATATTTGTTTGTTTTATAACGAATTCCGGTAATGTGCGAAAACATTTTGTTTTTGCTCAGGCCTTCCAGTTCGAGCGATGCTCCCAATAAACTTGCAGAGGCAGTTCCGGCAAATTCGGTTGGTTTGCGGTATTTGATGTCGAGTACCGACGACATTTTATCGCCGTATTTGGCATCAAATCCTCCGGCAGAGAAGTCAATCCCTGAGACCATGTCGGAATTAATAAAGCTCATTCCTTCCTGCTGTCCGGCACGAACCAGCATGGGACGGTAAACCTCGATATCGTTCACATAGACCAGATTTTCGTCGAAATTTCCACCCCGGACCGAATACTGCGAACTCAATTCGTTGTTCGATGAAACCCCGGGTAATGTTTTAATCAAAGCTTCAACGCCGCCGGTGCCAGCATCAGTCATGCCGGTCAGATATTTGGCTTCAATCTGGTTCATGTTGGTTTTATTCCGCTTCATCTGGGTAATCCGGACTTCATCAATCTCTTGTGTGATCTGCTGAAGGGTAACATTCATTTCAAGCCGCTGCTCTTCGCTGGCTGTGATTGTTTTTTCAACCGACCCATAGCCGATGATGGAATAAACCATTACAACCTTTTTCTTTGCCGGAATCCGTAAAAGGTATTCGCCATTGCGGTTCGATACCGTTCCGATGGAAGAGTTTTTTAATGAGATATTGGCCAGTTCTACAGGTTTTCCGGTTTCGTCGTTCACTTTCCCGAATAGAGTGGCGTTGTTGCTTTGTGCGAATAAGTTTGCAGAATATAGAAATAGTGCGGTAGCGATTAAAAGCGAATGGATTGACCTCATGTGGCAAAAATAATATTTCTATATCATAAACTGTTCTGAGCCTGATTAATTGTTTCGGGTGAGGTGTTTTTGTTAAGCTTGAATCATCTCCGAAAAGTCTTTTTTTGCCACAGAGGCTCTAAGACTCTAAGTTTCATAAAGGTTAAAATATTTAATTACAGTGTTTTGTGAATCTTTGTGTCCTGGTGTCTTTTTGGCATTTCTTTGTTTTAAGGTTTTCGGAGGGAACTCACCTTTCAATCGGAAAATTTATCACTTACAATTCGTTCAATAAATTAAAAGTATGGCAGGCCACCACGCCTGCAGTTTCGGTACGAAGACGACTTTCTCCCAGACTAACCGCCTCGAATCCTGATTTTAGCGCCAATTCTATCTCTTCAGGCGAAAAATCACCCTCCGGTCCGATCAGAATCAGGTAGTTCTGATTCGGAACAATCCGTTTTTTCAGCAATTCTCTCTGCTGTTCTTCGCAATGGGCGATAAATTTTTGCCCTTCAAAAGGCTGTCTGATGAAATCTGTCAGTTTAGTTAACGGATTCAATTGTGGCAAGTAAGCTTTTAACGATTGTTTCATGGCCGAAACCATCACTTTTTCGAGTCGCTCCGGTTTAATTTCCTTCCGTTCGGAATGTTGACAAAGAATTGGAATCACCCGGTTGATGCCGATTTCAGTGGCTTTTTCCAGAAACCATTCCATGCGTTCGATGTTTTTTGTGGGTGCAATGGCTATGTGAATCTGAAATTTCCGGAACCCAAAATTCAATTCCGATTGGATCACTTTCACCGCACATCGTTTGGGATTCGGGTCGGTAATTGCGGCGGTAAAACAACCGCCACGTCCATCAACCAGAGTAATCTGGTCGCCTTTATCGAGCCGCAAAACCCGGACACAATGCTTCGATTCGTCTTCGTTGAGCGTGTAAGTATTTCCTGAAATATCGGGTGTGTAGAAAATGTGCATCTGTTTCGAAAGAGTAGTTTAAAGTTTAATGTTCAAAGTTTTAAACTGGATATTGATTTTTGAATATTAGTTATTTATAGCTACACCGATTTTGGTGTAAATTGAAAGGTAACCTGTCCCCTCCGCGCTGCAACATCCTTCCATTTTTCAACTTCAAAATCCATGACCACCGTTGCGCAGGTAGGCATATCCGATAGAAATCCGTTGACCAGGTTATATACCAGTGAATGAACCGTTGGATTGTGCCCAAAAACGAAAACCGTCTGAACCTCTTTCGGCAATTCATGAAGCAGTTCAATAAAATGATGTGTTGTCAGCCCTTCGTATAAAACTTGTTCCTGATGAATGGAATCGGTTGGAATTCCCAGATTCTGAGAATAGATGGAAGCTGTGTGCATCGTCCGCGTGGCAGGACTTGCGATAACCATTTCAGGAAATACGCCCAGTTCTTTGAGTCGCAGACTTATTTTTTCAGCGTCGGAGATTCCCCGGTCGGTCAAATCCCTGTTAAAATCGTCGTCGTAACCAAAAGGATCTGATTTTGCATGTCTGACAATTACTACCCGTTTCATAGTTGGATGTTTTTCTGTAAAATTAATCTATTTTTAGCTTTCCTGAACAAGATTTTCAAATGAAACGAATCGGCTTATTATCAGATACCCACGGAATGTTGAGTCCGCGGATTTTTAAATTCTTCGAACCGGTCGACGAAATATGGCATGCCGGCGATATCGGCAACGCCGAAACTGCCGATCGTCTTTCGGCATTCAAACCGCTGCGGGCCGTGCATGGAAATATCGACGATCATGTTTTGAGGCGAATGTTTCCGGCTGATATGCGGTTTTTCTGTGAAGAAGTGGATGTATTGATGACCCATATTGGCGGCTATCCCGGAAAGTATGAGGCCCGTGTCCGAAACCTGTTCCATATAAAATCTCCCCAACTTTTTATATGCGGCCACTCCCATATCCTGAAAGTTATTTTCGATCCGAAATACAATTTACTTCACGTCAATCCGGGTGCTGCCGGAAACAAAGGTATTCACCGGGTTTGCACGGCTGTGCGGTTTGTTGTTGATGGTAAGAATATAAAGGAAATGGAAGTGCTGGAATTTGAGCGGAATGCTTTTCATGAAAGTGAGTAAAAAGAAAAATACGAGTCAGCCAAGCTTTAAACTTCCCATTTTCAACTTTTTCCTTCGTTGACAGGAAATTAGTCCCGAGAGCTTTCAGGATGAAAGGAAATACTTCGGAAGAAATTTGTCTGAATAATCCCGTACTTTATTCAGCGGAACATTGTAGCCCATGCCAAATCACCCGTTCACCATCCCCGGCAATTGTTACTGACAACAATTTTTCGTAAATTAGCTGTATGAAAAAAATAGATGTAGATGTGGACTTTATTGGTGGAGAAGGTCCCTTAACTGAATCCGAGGAAAAGGCAATTAGCGAATTCTTTAGACAGAGCAAAGAAGCTTCAACTAAGTCTGGCAATAAAAAAACCAAGCCAGTTAAACGTCCAAATGTTACTGCCTGAATTTTTGATTGATTGAGTCACTGGCTTCCACGAAAAGCTAATCCTGCCATTCAGAAAATGAACAAAAGCATGCAGTAGTTGGTGAAGTTTTGCAATCTTCACCGTTTGTTTTAAGATATTTAATCCAGTTTTATTTAGGGTTTAATTGCTTCTTTTAAAGTAATTTAGCCATGAGTCGGGAAAACAAGAAGCTTCCGAAAAACATACTTCTTCTACTATTCCGCAGACCCAAAAACTTCCCATTTTCAACTTTTTCCCTGCCTGTCTGTTTTGAAGAAAAAATATGTAATGATGACAAAATTTCTTTTCATTTTAATTCTATCAGGTATGACACAAATAAGTTCAGGACAGACCGAAACCGCAACCTTCGGAGGTGGATGTTTCTGGTGTACCGAGGCCATTTTTAAAAGTTTGAAAGGCGTTCAAACCGTTGAATCGGGCTATTCAGGAGGTAAAGTAAAAAATCCGACCTACAAGGAAGTTTGCACCGGCGAAACCGGTCATGCCGAAGTCATTCAAATCACCTTCGATCCGAAAGTGATTGGTTTCCGCGAATTGCTCAAGGTTTTCTGGGAAACACACGATCCGACTACCCTGAACCAACAGGGTGCCGACCGGGGAACGCAATACCGTTCAGTGGTTTTTTATCATTCTTCGGAACAAAAGGAAACTGCAGAAAAATACAAGGCTGAGCTTAACAAGGAAAATGTGTTCGGCAAGCCGGTGGTCACCGAGATTACTGCTTTCGATAAGTTTTACAAGGCTGAGAGCTATCATCAGGATTACTTTGCAAACAACCGTTCGCAAGGGTATTGCCAGTTTGTAATCGTTCCGAAACTTGAAAAATTCAGAAAAATATTTAAGGACAAACTCAAATAATCAGACGATGAGACATTCATTCATTCTGTTGATAATCCTTTCTTTCGTCGCATCAATTGGCGCTAATGCGCAGCGGGAAGTGAAAATGCAGGTTGGAGATTCCACCGAGGTATTGAAACGCTATGTTTTTATGTTTCTGAATGATGGTCCGAAACGCGATCAGGATTCGGCAACCTTGGTCCGGATTCAGGAAGGGCACATGAAACATATCGGCGAAATGGCCCAAACCGGTAAAATGGTGGTTGCCGGGCCGTTCGAAGACGCAGGGAAATATCGCGGAATCCTGATTTTTGATGTGGATTCAATTTCTCAGGCAATCCGCATGGAATCGACTGATCCGGGAGTAGTTTCAGGTCGTTTTGAGATGCAGGCCTTTTTCTGGTGGACGATGAAGGGAAGCAAACTGCCGTAAGATTTGCTGGTTCTATATTTTAGATTTTTTTCAGTGACTGTTAAATTTCCCGTAGGGAAAATATATGGGTAGAAAAGTAGCCATTTACATCCTCATTTTGTCCCGTACGGGACAAAAGATTATCAAAATCATTCTTTTCCTACCCACATTTTGTTCCTAACGCCTGCCTGACGGTAGGCAGGGAACGATAAAACAAAAATTAAACAGTTTTTTACAATAGTCATTGGTTGTCATTCATAGTCATTACTTGTAGTACTCAACAAGTAATGACTATGAATGACGTGAAACAAATGACAATTAATGACTTCAATACACTTCGAATGATATTCTGATGCAGGACAATGTCAATTAAAACAGGTAATTCAGGCCAATATAAATTCCTGAAGTGCCATCCTGAACGTTGGGAGTCATCCCATAGTCAGCCGCGATGACGAAGTTTTCATTCATCACAATCCGCAGACCAGCTCCATAGGAATAATGGAATTTCTCGGCATCGGCACTGTAATATTCATTAGTAAGAGTAGCGGTAATTTCTTTTGGCATATCAATTTTCTTGGTCACTTTGCCAAAGTCGGTAAACGCATTTAATCCCAGGTAGAAGTTATTTTTAATCCACTGAAAACGTACCACTTTCCAACGCATTTCTGCATTTCCATAAAAGAATCCATCGCCAACAACCCGGTTCCGAAGTACTCCGCGCATCGTTTTCGCACCTCCCAAACCTTCGGAAAGAGCTCCGGTTAAAACCGAGGTAATTACCTGTGACTGATAATAAAATGGGGTATGACCGGCAACCGTTTGTTGGTATGCCAAGCGGTAAACGAACGACAGGTTTTTAGGAACCAGCGTGAAGTATTGCCTGTGGATCAGGCTGAGTTTCACAAACGAACTTTCGGCACCTAAAAACTTGGGGGCAGCTTCCAAAACAGCTTCCGTCCAGATTCCTTTCATCGGATTTGGCCGGTTGTCGCGGCTGTCATAAACAATTCCACCTTTAACTGTAGGCACAAATCCGCCATTGGCTTCATTGGCCGAAATGATTCCCCAATCCTGATACTTCTGAAACAATCCCGGAACAGCAGGTAAAACATCACTTCCTTTTTTGCCTTTGTTGAGCTTATCCAGATTAACATCATTGATTGCAAAATTCTGAAGATTAAATCCACTCACCCATTTGATATGTTCTCCGGATAAATGTCCCTGTAGATCGACTTTAAACCGAAACAGATTCCGGTCATATTTATAGAACATCCTGGTTTTGTATGCACTTGATGTGTCATCGGCCCAATCCGGCTGATAAACTGCGTCGTAACCGTTATATCCGTAAAAATCGTAGGCCTGATCCGAAAGGTAACTCAGGTCAACCGACGTTCGTAATCCTTTAATTAACTGATCTGAATCGTAATAAAACCGGTTGATTCCACTGCCCTTGGTAAAACGTGAAACTTCGAAATAGAGCGAATGATTGTATTTGGGGAAGCGGCTTCCATCGCCGTAATTGTACAAATTCACCAATGCGCCGTACTGAAAACCAAGGTCGGTATCGAAGGTAATGGTTGGCAGGGCGCCAAAATTCCAGTCTTTTTTAACCAGATCTTCTTTCTTTTCGGATTGGGCAAACAGCGCCAACGAAAGACAAATACACAGTGCGGAAAGGAAATGTTTTTTCATAGGTTTAAGATTTGAATCAAACGAAGATAGAAAAATTCAATTAGCTTCCAACTGCAGATGCTTAATATTCAGATGAAGTTTATGCTTCATTCCTGAAAAAATTTGACTTTTTCAGAGTACACGGCAGATTCCGATTGTAGGATTTTACCCCATTTTATTTGTTTTGTGCAGTTTATCCTACCCGTTGTGCAGCTTGTCCGATTAATCTCTTAAATTGTCTCCCGAAAGGTTTACTTCGCTCAAACCTTTAAATTCAATCACGATGAAACGAATTATTTTATTGTTGTTACTGGTGATTTGTTGCTTCCGAATTACCAATGCAGAAGATTCGAGTGCAGAAATGGACCTTCAGGTGAAGAAACAGATTGAGTCCAAGTTCCTGAATGGTGATACACCTTCCCGATATTATTCAAACATTTTAATTCGGCTTGAAGGAAATCCGACAAAAGATGATTCGCTTATTTTTAAACAGTTGGTTGATACCTTGAATGTACTCATTGATAAATGGGATGTTTACCTGATTCCAAAAGGCACATCAAATCTTGAAGTTGAAATTAACAATCCGGATACAGAAAAAGGAATCAATAAAATTCTAACACATCCGGATAATGGTGAGGAGATCGTAAAAAGAACTGTTGTTTTAAACCTTCCATCTGAACTGGATTTTATAGCCCGGAAGAGAACGATTTACTATTATGTGCTGCGTTCTTTAGTTGGTTTCAAATTCGATCAATCAAAGGCAATATCTATTTCAGGTTCGATATTTACGGAGGCAGACCCTGCCCGGATTAGTTTTCTTCCTGTTGATTTTGAGATTATTAAGGTGGTTTATTCTTTTAAGTATGAGAGCAGAAAGGGGCTTGGTGACTCTGAGAAATGGAGATTTTATAACAAATATGTCTTCATAAATCTATTGGCCATTTTCCTCTCGGCCATCTTTTTAATAGTTATTTCTCAAAAAGGAAACTTGAAGAAACATCATTACGAATTTAGACTCTTTTTCAAACAAGGGTTTTTAGCCTTCATCACATTTTTGATTTATTACGGAATTAAAAATGTTTTTTCGAGTATCGCATTCTTACAAAGAATTAATTCATCAGACCTGTATCTTTTTATGGTTATGATTCTTGTTTTTCTTTTGGTTGGGCTAATTTCAATTCCAATCATTTACATGATCGAACGATCAGTCTTAAAAGAGAAAGACAATTTTATGCTCGAAATCATGGTCCCATTATTAACAACAATGGTTGTACCGGTACTTGTTCCATTTCTGGGAATTTTTTTTATTGAAAGGATGGATTTGAAAGACAATCCTTTGAGAAATGACTCAATGGTTTTGACAACAATTATCTCTTATTCAACATTAATGGGCATTGCACGAGCATTTTACATTTTCATGAGTGTGAAATCAGAGAACATCATCCGCAAAAAGGACCTTGAATTGGCTCATATGAACGAACTTCACAAGCAAGCCGAACTCCAGTCGCTTCGGGCCAAAATCAATCCGCACTTTTTATACAATGCATTGAATTCGATTGCCAGTCTGGCCACCACCGATGCCCGGAAAACCGAGCAAATGGCTTTGGCGCTTTCCGACTTTTTCAAATACGCCATCAATCGCGAGCAGAAGCAGTTGAACACGCTTTCCGAAGAACTGAATGCCACCCGTACATACCTCGAAATCGAAAAAGTTCGTTTTGGCGAGCGACTCAGTTTTGAGATCGACTGCACTGAAGAGCTGCTGAATATTCAGATTCCGCAACTGCTGATCCAGCCATTGGTCGAGAATGCCATCAAACACGGCTTATCGCAAATCACCGAAAGCGGACTGATCCGGATTTCGGTCAGCAGTGCCGAAAACCAACTGAAAATTCAGGTGTACGACAATGGTCCGGCTTTTCCCGAAGGACCGCTCACCGG
Organism: uncultured Prolixibacteraceae bacterium; assembly: GCA_903865775.1. Classification (GTDB taxonomy): domain Bacteria; phylum Bacteroidota; class Bacteroidia; order Bacteroidales; family Prolixibacteraceae; genus Aquipluma. The sequence goes on from CAIPKZ010000139.1 coordinate 15,684, forward strand.
TTTCGGTATCCAGAATACCCAGGAACGGATTGCCCTGCTCTACGGCGCAAAAGCCACGATCAACTGGCAGAACGGGGCGGAGAAGTATATTGAACTAAACCTTCCGGTTTTAATTTAGCTTGTCAAAATAAATCATACTTTTGCCATCATTATGGTAATTTTAAATCCGAATGGCATACCAATCCATTAAACTTAATTATTCAACCAATCACCAGCTAAAAACCAATAAATCATGAGAATCCTTTCGACTTTTCTAATCCTGTTTCTTTTCGTTTCAGTATCATTTGGGCAAATAAAATTTGAAAAAGGATATATTATTACCAACGATCATAAGCGAGTTGAATGTTTTATTAAGAATCTGGACTGGAAAAATAATCCGGCAGATTTTATTTATAAGCTCACCGAATTGTCCACTCCTGAAATGGGCAATCTGGCTTCGGTCCGCGAATTTGGCATTTCAAAATCCTTCAGGTTTGTGAATGCTGAGGTTAAGATTGATCGCCAAACCAAGCCTGCTGTCAACCCGAAAAATGAAGCGATTCCTGTATGGACCAAGGAGAAATTGTTTTTGCGGGTTATTTCCGAAGGGAAAGCAAAACTATATAGCTATGAAAGTACCCGATTGAAGCGGTTTTTCTATTCGCTGAATGATACTTCTATTACCCAATTAATTTACCTTGAAGCACTGAACGGAACAACCTTGGTTAAAAACACCAGTTACCAGCAACAATTGTGGGGGAATTTGAGGGCTCCGATGGCAACGATGAATTCGATCAAGGAAATCGGCTATAACGAGAAAGACCTTACAGCATATATAGAGGAATACAATGGTGATTCAGGCACAAGTACAAGCCCATTGGTGCAAACTAAACGAAGGGCCTACTTTAACCTGAAGTTTGCACCTGGCTTAAATATCTCTTCGGTTTCACTGTCCACCGTACTCGATGGTTCAAACAAAGTTTTCCAATCGACTTTTGACAGCAAACCGACATTTCGTTTGGGTTTGGAATCTGAATTGATCCTGCCCTTCAATAATTATCATTGGGGAATTCTTTTTGAGCCTACTTTCCAATCTTATCAATCTGATGTGGAAGGTAAATACGGAACTTCAACAATCACCTACAGTTCAATTGAATTTCCGATTGGCCTTAGATATTATTACCCTTTGAATGATAACACCCGGCTTTTTCTGAACGGACTGATTATCCCGGCTGCGTCAATGAATCTCAACTCTAAAATCGAATATCATACGTTTTTCGCCAATATGACTGATGTTAAAACAGTTGATGTGGCATCCTCAGGCAGTGCTGCTCTGGGAGGTGGCGTTGAGCATAAACGTTTCAGCCTCGAAACACGTTATTACACCAGCCGGAATTTATTTAGCGGACAACCCTCTGAAAGTGCCAACTACAGCAGGTTCTCAGTTGTTTTAGGATACAAATTCGTAAAGACCAGGTTGAAA
>CAIPKZ010000140.1 GCA_903865775.1 uncultured Prolixibacteraceae bacterium
GAGTCTGGACGATTTTACCGGAGTGATAAAAATGCCCAAAGGAGTAATTATTGGGGTCGGATCACATTACCTGATTATGCCATTGGTTGCTTTTGCCATTTCCCGGATATTTAATTTTCCTCCTGAAATAGCGGCAGGAATAATCCTGATAGGCTGTGTTCCAAGTGGACTGGCCTCCAATGTAATGTCGTACATAGCCCATGCCAACCTGGTTTTGGCTGTAACCATTGGTGCGATTTCAACATTGATTTCGCCATTTGTCACCCCGTTTCTTATGAAAATGCTTGGCGGACAGTATATCGAAGTTAATTTTTGGAGCATGATGCTGGATATCCTGAATATGATCATCCTACCGATTGTTGCAGGTTTTATATTTAACCTGTTTAATGAAGGAAAAGAAAAGTTGCGCACAAAGGTGATACAACTGAGTATTTTCTTTGTAATTATATTACTCACTGATTTGGTTTTCATGAAAGCCAAACACGCTGATTTTAACGGATTCATTTTTGCTTTGGGAAAATCATTGGCCTGGTTCTTCATACTTCCAATGATTCTGGCACTTGTACTTCGCCATTTTCTGAAAGGAGATAAGAAATTAATGGGGCAAATCCTGTCTTTAATATCCATGGTTGGAATAGCTGTCATCATTACTATTATAACAGCGACTGGCCGCGACAGCCTATTAAAGGTTGGTGCTTTACTTTTGGTGACCAGTTTGTTGCATAATTTGGCCGGATACTCCCTTGGATATGGTGTTTCCTGGCTATTCGGAATGCCTGAAAAGGACCGCCGGACTGTTGCTTTTGAAGTAGGAATGCAAAACGGAGGACTTGCGTCAGGACTGGCACTCCAAATGGGTAAAATTGCCACTGTTGGACTGGCTCCTGCTATATTCGGTCCGCTGATGAATGTTACCGGATCGGCTCTTGCAAGTTTTTGGCGCAGCAAACCGCCGAAAGAAGAAAGTGAAATTCAGGAGCAAAAAGTTTAACCCAAATAAATTCAACAACCATGAAACGAATAAATTATCTGATGATCATTTTTCTGGCCCTGTCAATCCCGGCATTTTGCCAGACCAAGGTGGAAAAAAAGATTGCTGCAGCCGTTGAGACGTTCAAAAAAGGAATCGTCGATGCGGATAAAAATTTGCTTAATTCAATTATCACGGAGGAACTGGTGTACGGGCATTCGAACGGCAAAGTACAGAATATGACAGAATTCATTGATGAGATAATGAGCGGCAAGCCGGATTATATTTCCGTTGGTACCGCTGACCAGACAATCCAGATTTCAGGAAATACGGCCATTGTTCGACATATCTATTCAGCAGAAACAACCAATAATGGTACTCCCGGTCATGTAAAAATCGGCAATATGCTGATCTTTCAGAAACAGCATGGAAAATGGAAATTGCTGGCCCGTCAGGCGTATAAATTACCAAACTAACCCTTCACCGAAAAAGATGGATTGAGCAGTAACAATGTACGATGCATGAAAGTCGATAGGGAAGGAGTTCTTTGGTTGGGAACTGATCAGGGCGTCACTAGTTTTCTCAACGGTGAATTTACCAGCTATAAATGATTTCTAAATTTATAAGGCATACTTCGTTCAGGTAAAATAGATACCTTTATCGCTGAAGGTCTTTGGTTCGGTGTCCTTGTTATTTTCAGGAATTCCCGGAATAGTTCAAAATCTGGAATAAATGAAAGAGATTAAAAATATTTGTGAAAATTTTCGGATAATAAACGCAGCTCAGACATGAAAAAAATAGTCACATTTGGAGAGATCATGTTGCGACTGGCAACACCGGATTATCAGCGTTTTTCGCAGGCAACTGTTTTGAACACCTCTTTTGGTGGAGGTGAAGCCAATGTTGCGGTTTCACTCGCAAATTACGGATTGGAAGCTGAATTCATCAGCCGGCTGCCCGAAAATGATCTGGCTCAGGCCTGCATCAAGGATTTACACAAACACCGCGTGAGTACTTCAAATATGCAGTTTGGAGGGGAACGGCTTGGAATCTATTTTCTCGAAACCGGTGCTGTGGCAAGGCCCAGCAAGGTCATATACGACCGGGCAAATTCGTCCATTTCAGATATCAGGCCCGGAATGATCGACTGGCAAAAAGTGTTTGAAAATGCACAGTGGTTTCACTGGACGGGCATCACGCCAGCCCTTTCACAAAGTGCTGCGGATGCTTTGAAAGAAGCGATTCATGTGGCGAACCAAATGGGAATTACGGTTTCTGTTGATTTGAACTTCCGGAAAAACCTTTGGAAATACGGCAAAAAAGCTTCAGAAGTTATGCCTGAACTGGTTGCAGCTTGCGATATTATTCTTGGAAACGAAGAAGATGCCGAAATGGTCTTCGGGATTAAACCGGAAGGAATTGACCTGACCAAAGGACATCTTGAAGCTTCAGCCTACCACTCGGTTTGTACGCAAATGACGGAACGTTTTCCGCGGGCTAAAAAAGTGATTGTAACGCTTCGTGGATCAATCAATGCCAATCACAACAAATGGTCGGGTGTTTTGTGGGATGGGGAACAACTTTTTAAAGCACCTGATTACGACATTACTCATATTGTTGACCGCGTTGGCGGAGGAGACAGTTTCATGGGTGGCCTGATTTATGGCCTGATCACATTTCCGGGAGATGACCAAAAAGCGCTGAACTTTGCAACCGCTGCTTCCTGCCTGAAACATACCATTTATGGTGATTACAACCTGGTAACGGTGGCCGAAGTCGAAACCCTGATGAAGGGTGACGGATCGGGAAGGGTTTCAAGATAATAACGTGAGTTTGGTAAATTAAATAGTTGATAATTGAAATACAACAAGTTAATAAGGTTATATCGACTTGTGAATATGATTTTTACTAAGGTTTGTCTTAAAAAATAAAGTTTAAAAGTATATCATGCAGGTTTTAACCTTAGTCGAGATTTATTCACCAAAGGAAACAACCTTATTGCCTTATTTTCAGAGTGTTATCATGCAATTTATATCGAACTCAGGTATAGTTTATTTATTTCAATTTAAATTAGTACAAAATGGCAAGATACACAAGAATTCAGGTCGCCTTGAAAATGCAGGAAACAGGACTGGTTCCGGTGTTTTATCATCCTGATTTAGCGGTTTGCATCCAGGTTTTAAAAGCCTGTTACGATGGTGGGGTCAGGGTTTTCGAGTTTACCAACCGGGGTGACTTTGCGCATGAAGTCTTTGCAGAACTGAATAAATATGCAATCAAAGAATTGCCTGAAATGATTCTGGGAATTGGTTCGGTGGTCGATGCCGGAACGGCCTCGTTGTACATTCAGTTGGGAACTAATTTTGTAGTATCGCCGGTTTTAATTCCTGAAATGGCCAAAGTCTGCAACCGCCGGAAAATCTTCTGGTCGCCGGGTTGCGGCTCGTTGAACGAAATCAGTTATGCTGAAGAATTGGGTGCCGAAGTAGTGAAAATATTTCCGGCAGAACAGGTTGGCGGGCCTAAATTCGTCGAAAGCATCAAAGGTCCTTGTCCGTGGACGAGTGTGATGCCTACCGGAGGTGTTGAGCCTACCCACGAAAGTCTTTCCGAATGGTTCAAGGCTGGCGTAATCTGTGTTGGAATAGGTTCTCAACTGATTTCGAAAGACCTGATTGCCAACAGTAAATACGAATTACTTAGCCAGAAAGTAAAAGAAACGATAGAAATTATCCGAAAATTAAAATAGCCTGATTGGTTAGACAGGGGTTTGATTTTTCACCTCCTAACCAAAAGTTAACGCCTTATTAGTAATTGGCAACGACTAATGCAGTCGCCCGATTGGTTTTCGCTTTACTTAAAAATGGAAGCTTTTTGTTGGCAATGATCGACTTACCAAGCTCTATTGTTTTCTCATCATTCTGGAGGAGGAGCTCCTTGCTGGCAACAAGTAATTCTGATACCCGTTTTTCTTCTTCTTTAATTTCATTCGAAATACTTTCATCCATCATTTCCAGCATCATTTCCAGTTCTATCTGATATACCTCAAGCTCATGAACCAGTTTCAGTGTTTCTATTTCTGTAACTGGATGAACTATTAATGTTGGATTATTCTTCAGAATGGTTTCAGCTTCCTCCCGAATTTGTTCAGCTTTTGTTTTCATTTTGCATTTCCCATCTTATCAGGTATTTGTATAAATATATTTGCTGTAAAAGCAGATAGCACTTCTCCCACCATCTGGTTATTAAAGCTGATGGTAAAGTATTATCTCTTCATTTTCAGGCATTTTAGGGTAATAATCCTATGCCTAATGTTTAGCCATACTTTAAATATGTTTAGCCTACCTGTAAAGGTGTATAACTTAATTCGATATTCAATTTTTCTACCGTGGACAAAATGTGGACATGGAGGGATTATTCTTTAAAATGATGACTTCAGGGCCTTATCTTCAGGAATGAGTTGATTTTCTTCGTAACCAAAGAGTTAATTACTCCGCCACTTTCCTTAGCAGCAGCGCTGCAGTCTATTTGTAGTGATTATCGTTGCGTTAAGAGCCCAAGCTCCTCCGGAGCTTGATTTTTCTCATCGTCGCTATTCGCTACAAATAGGCCATCGATATGCGGCTTAAGAGCATGTTGCGATATTGGTTCATTCTACAAATTGATCGCAGCACTGCTGCTAAAAAAAGAGTTACAGAACGCCTGACTGCAAGACAGGACAACTTCTTTGTCGCAAAGAGGCTGCAACTCTGCTGCTGAAGAAAGCCGCTTAGCGGCGAGCTCTTTTTAGCGAATTACAAATTCACAGACACCAATTTTTTACGGCCTGAAGGGCCAAAATATTTCAGCCCAGTACATCGCCCTGGGTAATGAGTGTATAAAGAAAATCGTCCGTGGGAATGTGATGAGATTGGCAAAAAACATATTCCGGACGCTTGCCAGAAGCAGATCGGGAATTGGATGAAATAATTTGGTCGAAAAATAGACATTGTTTCTTTCGTCCGAAACGGGAATTTCTCTTTGCATTCGGTATCGCACGGACGATTCCCACTCCCAATCTCCTCCCCGGGCTAAAATAACTTGTCCTTTCAGGACGAAAAACATTCGAAATCAAAAAAAAGTTCGGGCAATTTTCGATTCACGCAAGTCGTCATATGAGGCAACTCTGCTGCTGAAGAAAGTCGCATAGCGACGACCTCTTTGTAATAAATTACAAGTTCACAGGTAACCAATGTTTTCCGGCCTGAAGGGCCAACTTATTCTGGCCCCAAGCAACGCCTGGGGTAATAGGAATAAATAGAAAACCGGCCGCGCAAATACAATAATCAGGGCTAAAAATTCCTTTCGGACGGAATTGGAATTGATGCGTTTTCGTCCGAAATAACGATAAACCTTGAAGAACCGTTATCGTTCGGACGATTCTTTAAACAGCTCTCCAACCCGGGGCGCTGCCCCGGGCTATATTAGGCTGTCCTTTCAGGACGAAAAAAAATCAAATCGAATAAACTATGGGGCAAATTTAGATCCATGCAAGTCGTCATATGAAGCATTTCTGCTGCTTAAGAAAGTCGCATAGCGACGACCTCTTTGTAGAAAGCCAATCAATTGGAGAGAGAAAGCCGCTTAGCGGCGACCTCTTTTTAGTCGCTTTCATTTACCTTACAATCCTATCTTAAAAGAGTTTCTGCAGTTTACCAATTCCAATTCCGGGTTGATCAATCAGGGTGACTTTGCCATCAACAACCTGAACGCCTTGGTATGGGTCATTTGAAATCAGGAGGTTTCCATCCAGATCGGCCCAGTCGGCTTTTGGGGAAAGTTGCGCGGCGGCCGAAACTGCGCACGAAGTTTCGGTCATACAGCCAATCATCACCTTCATTCCAAGCGATTTGGCAAGAGTCAACATTTCATGAGCTTCGCGCATTCCGGTGCATTTCATCAGCTTAATGTTGATTCCGGAATAGACACCTTTGGCTTTCAGTACATCCGGAAGACGTTGAACTGCTTCATCGCCAATGGTTGGCAGCGGACTGTTTGCCGTCAACCAGGCCATATCGTCGATCGCTGTTTTAGGCATCGGCTGTTCCACGAAAACCACGCCTTTTTCCTTGAGCCAGTGAATCATATCGAGCGCCATTTGCTTGTCGGTCCAGCCCTGATTCACATCCACGCAAAGAGGTTTTTCGCTTACCGAACGGATGGTTTCAATCATTTCGCGGTCGGATTTTTGACCAAGTTTTACTTTTAAAATCCGGTAGGGGAGTGCTTCGGCGACTTTTTGCCTGACTACTTCCGGAGTATCAATTCCAATAGTGAACGATGTATTGGGTGCGTCAGCAGGGTCAAATCCCCAGATTTTATACCATGGCTGCCCCATGATTTTGCCAACCAGATCGTGCAAGGCAATATCCACTGCAGCTTTGGCTGCGCAATTTCCGGGCATCACCGAATCGACATATTTCAGAATATCGTCCATCTGAAACGGATCTTTGAACTGGTTCAAATTCAGAGATGAAAGAAATTTGGTGGCCGATTCAACACTTTCGCCCAGATAGGGAGGCATGGAAGCTTCACCATATCCGGAAATGCCTTCAAATTCGATGCAGGTAAGCACATCCGGAGTATTCTTGCGTGAACTGTTTGCCAGAGTAAATGTATGGCGCAATTGCAGATCGTATGGAATGAAGCGAAGCAACAATCCTTTACCGGAAGTTTTTTTATTTTTATTTATCATGGATGCAAAAGCCGTTTCGATTCCAGATAAACCAAACGCTGCGGTTATTCCGGCAGTTCGTATAAAATTGCGCCGGGAAAACGGAAGCCTCTCTTCAGAAGAAAGCCTCTCCCCAGCCCTCTCCGAAGGAGAGGGAGTAGGAAGAGCCTCACCCCAACCCTCTCCAATTGGAGAGGGAGCAGAATCGCTTCGATTTGAAATATTTTGGTTCTTAGACATCTTTATTCAGTTGATAGTTTTTTTAGTTTCTCCAGATCTGATTCAAAGCAACTCTTTAAGTCCTCCCTTTCGGGGAGGATTTAGGAGGGGCCTCTTTTAGGAGGGGCTTCTATACCACGGATGATCCTTCACCAGAACAATTCCCTCTGTATTCAGCGAATTCATGATTCGGCTGGCAGCAACAAAGCCTTTCTTTTCAGTGAGTTTATACCTTGGATCTTTGGGATTGAGGCTGTTGATGCGCACATATCCGGATGCATTCAGGTATTCTTCGTTGCCCAGATAAATACCTACGTGGGTTACATGTTGGGCACTGCGGCCAAAGAACAGCAAATCGCCGGCTTGTAAATTCCGGTAATTGGTAAAATCAGGATGCTCACCATACAATGCTTGTTGCGAGGCATCGCGGGTCAGAATGATTCCCTGTGAAAAATAGGCAATTTTGGTTAATCCGGAACAATCCATCGCTTTGGTTGAAGTTCCTCCCCAAAGATATGGAACACCCATCAATTGACAGGCAACCGAAAGAATGGCTTTCACATCAGGTTTCCGGCTGGTCCATTTATTCCAGGAAATGCACTCATTTTTTTTTACAAATCCGCTGCGGCCATCAGGAAATCGAACCTTTAAAAATCCCTTGACTTCAGCCTCGACTTCGAATAAATCACCTAAAACCAAATCGGAGACTAAACTGCCTTTTCGATTGGACGAATTCAGCGCATTTCCGTTAATCCGGTTGTAAACGGATCGGTTCGATTTTTTCCAGGTTTCAAGTTGAGACTCTGTCATCCGGCAGAGTTCTTTTTCACCCATCCAACCGGTGTATTTTTCAGGCGTTTGAACTTTGCACCACCCCTCCTGAACTTCCAGTATTTTCATCGGAGTTCCCATGGTTGCCTGCGAGACCAATTCCGAAGCATCATCGGGTTTTGCCCGCATGTTGGAGACCGACAATGTGGCCAATCCCCAGGTTTTTTCGCCAGGAACCTTGATTGAGTCAGTGGAGTTTTGTGCTTGAATAGATCTTCCGGCAAAGGTTACCAGAAGTACGAAAAATAATATTTTGAAATTTAGATGCATGCAAGAATAGATTTATATGTGCTTGAATTACGGGTTTAGTTTTTTATTCCCGGCTTTTTTGCCACGATTGCACAAAGAAACATAAAGAAACCCGCTCCTAAAACAACTTGGTCAGAATATTTCTCATTTTATGGATACAACAAATAATTCAGCCGGAGTTTTTTAAATGCTGAAAGGCCGGGTTCCCATGATGCCCGAATCTCCTTTTCTGTTTTTCCGGCAATAATTTGCTGTTTTAGCAGAATGGTTCCGGCCAGTTGATCGAAATTCCCCATCTGATTGCTTTGCCGGGAATCGAAAAATTCCGCTTTAAACGGATAGGCCTGATACAATTCAATCAGCCATTTCAGGTTGATCTGCCCGGTTTTCCGAAACTCAGCGGTATCGTATTTCCGGAGATCCAATCCGTAACAGGTTTTGTTCTGATGAAGAGGAGTTTCGCTCATGCCTTTTATACTGACTGGCGTAAACGAAAATACATAGTTGCCTTTCAAATCCGGATTTCCAAGCACCGTAAACGGAAAATGAGTTCCCCGTCCCTGACTGATTATGGTTCCTTCGAACAAACATACCGATGGATATAGTAAAATCGCTTGTTGTGTATTCAGGTTTGGCGAGGGTGAAACCGGTAAATTGTATTCCAGATCGTGTCGGTAATTGGCAAGCGGAATGACCGTGATTTTACATTTTATCCGGTTGGTAAGCCAGCCTTGTCCATTGTACATTCCGGCCAGTTCGCCGATAGTCATTCCATGGGTGATTGGAATCGGAAACATACCGATTCCTGATTTCAGTTTCATATCCAGAACAGGTCCGTCGATGCTGTAACCATTGGGATTTGGACGATCTAAAATGAGCAATTCCTTTCCGTTTTCGGCACAGGCTTCCATGACTTTTGCCAACAGGTTGATGTAGGTGTAAAACCGTGCACCCACATCCTGAATGTCGAAAATCAGGAGATCAACGTCAGCCAGATCTGCCTTCGATGGTTTGCTCTTTTTGCCGTAAAGCGATATTTCCTGAATTCCGGTTCTGGCATCGATGCTGTCGGCAACCACCGCTCCGGCACTGGCGGTTCCGCGAAATCCATGCTCAGGACCAAAAATCTTGACGATGTTCATGCCAAGCGATTTTAAACTGTCGACCAGGGAAGTTTTTCTGATCACTGAAGTTTGGTTGGCAACGATTGCTATTCGTTTTCCTTTCAGGAATGTCAGGTATTTTTCGGTTTGCTCAGCCCCGGTTTTGATTTCCGGATGGATATCTTTTCCCGACTGCGCGATGGCGTGGTTCGAAACAAAATTCAAGATTAAAACAAGTAATAGGAATGAAACGGCCTTCATAGGGTTAGATTTTTTAAATCATCCTGAATCTGCTCAGTCAAACGCATGAACGTATCCTGATCGACACAAACCTGATCCAGAATATCGATCACATCTTCACTGCTGATCTTGTCAAAATCTTCGCGGCGCGGAGTAATAAAAAGGCCACCAAAATCAACTGAGCCGGGACTGATCAAAATATGTTTCGGTCCTTTCTCGAAAAATTGTGTCGGACGGTGAGCTTTCCGGGGAAAAAGATGAATTGTCCATTTTCCCTGATTCCACGAACAAAGGACATTCATCATCGGTTCGGTTTTTTCGGGTTGCATTGTCTGAAAATGCTGGTGATAACTGTTGATCACCTCCAACGCTTCGGTCATCGAATTGGTTTCGATGGAAATCATTTTCCGGAGATAGTGATCGAAAGCAAAAACGCTTGTATTCTCTCCGGAATAAAGTTTCCGGCTGGTATTTTTCAGGCGTTCAAACTCTTCGCTGATTGGCAAAAGCGAACTTTCTCCGGCCTGAAAATGTAAATGATCGGGAGCCGACGCACCACATTCCGGACCATTGTAAACTAAAGTGAATCCTTTCATTGCTTTGGCCAGTTCAATTATATCCGGGGCATTGGGCAAAAACCTTTGCTCCACATGATGGACGGAAGATATGGTAAAATGAAATTTGAAGATCGGAAAGGGATTCACCAGAATCAAAAACTGATCACCAAAGGCAATCTCATCCTGTTCCGGTGGCCGGTTTTTGCTGCATAAAAAACATGGTCGTGCAGCAATCGATTTCTGATCGGTTTTTGATACCGTCGAAAGCATTCGTTCCGGGTTAAACTGAATTTTAACCTGAAATCCATCGAACTGAAAATCTTTGACTTCTACTTTTTCTAATCCTGCAAAATTGGAAGCAACCTGCGGCCAGTTCAGCTTCTGGGATTCGACAAATTCCTGAAGAATCTGAGTTGCTGATCTATGGGTAATGTACATTATTTCGGACAATTGTGTCATGCTATCTTTCTTTGACCGGGCTGAAAGCCCATTCTATCCTAGCCCAATGGCAAAGCCTTGGGTATAAAATTACCATACAAATCTTCGCCCTGAAAGGGCAGAATAGATTTTATGTCCATAAATATTCTTCAATGTATTCAATGCCGTTTTCATTCAAAAACTGTAGGTACTCTTCCTTGAACGTTTGATGTTTATGATGTTCTTTTTGATTTTCAATATAGCGATTTACAGCCTCAACTTTAGATTGACTTACTGAATATCCAGAATATCCACCTTGCCATGCAAAATTTTTATAGTGAGTGCTTTTCGTTTTAATCCATCTGCTACTATTTCCTTTTATATCCTCCAATAAGTCTGCCAGCGAGATGTTTTTTGACATGATGCATAAGACATGAAGATGATCTTTGGTTCCATTAATGTTAATTGGAATTGATTTTGATAATTTAATAACTCCTCCAATATAGGCATATAATTCATTTTCATCCTCTTGCCTGATCAAACATTCATTATTTTTGACATGGAAGATCAGATGCACATACAACTTTGATAATGACTGTGACATAATCCTAAACTTTTATTAAAACTATATTGTCCTTTCAGGACGAACAATCGGTGTATTTATATTTCCCAAGGCTATGCCTTGGGCTAGAATATACTGCCACTTCGTGGCGAAAAAAACAACTAATGCCATACTAAGGAAATGGATACTGATTTTATTCTTCCTTTTTACTCAGTAAAAGTAATCCAACAAACATGATTAATCCGTTCAGAAGTAACAATTCGAACCCAAACTGATAACCTCCCAGCCATTTCACCGAATTAGCATTAATCATATAGGTTAACAGCGGTGACAGCAATCCCAGAATGGGGACAAACCGGTCTTTTACCTGCTTTTTGGTCAGTATACCAAATGCAAAGAGTCCCAGCAGCGGACCATAAGTGTACCCAGCCACTTTAAATACAGCAGTCACCACGCTTTCGTCATTGATAAACCTGAAGAGCACAATCACCAGAAACATCAGTACCGAAAATCCAATGTGAACCTTCATGCGTTTGGATTTGCTATCCGGACTTTTAGGATTCAAATTCAGGAAATCGATACAAAAAGAAGTGGTTAAGGCGGTCAGTGCCGAGTCGGAACTCGAATAGGTGGCAGAAACGATGCCTAGTAAAAACAATACTCCGGCGATTGTTCCAAAATGATTCAACGCAAGAAAAGGGAAGAAATCGTCCGACTTTGCAGTAATCGGAATTCCTTTCACCGAGGCAAAAATATAGAGCATAACACCCAGACTCAGAAACAACAGGTTGGTGAAAATAAATGCCAGGCTGAACCAGAAAATGTTCTTCTGTGCATCTTTCTGGTTCTTGCAGGTCAAACTCTTCTGCATCATGTCCTGATCCAGACCATTCATCACGATGACGATTCCCAGTCCGGCCACGAATTGTTTGAAAAAATTGGTTTTCGAGCGCCAGTCCCAGTCGAATATTTTGCTGTACGGATGTTCGTCAATGGCTTTTACCATCTGACCAAAGTTCATGTTGAGCTGGGTTGAAATGAGAATGATGGTTAATACCACCGATGCCAGAAGGAAAGTGGTTTGAAGCGAATCGGTCCAGATTACGGTTTTAATTCCGGCGCGGAAAGTATAGGCCCAGATCATAAAAATGGCGATGGCAACTGTCACCACAAACGGGATTCCCAGTGCATCAAAAAAAGCAAGTTGCAGCACTCCGGCAACCAGGTACATCCGGAATGATGCGCCAATAGTTCGCGAAACCAGGAAAAAGAAAGAACCCGTTTTGTACGAACTGACTCCGAATCGCTGATCGAGATAAGTATAAATAGAAACCAGATTCAGCTTATAATATAACGGAATGAGCACCAGCGCAACCGCCCAGTACCCCACGAAATTGCCGAGTAAAAACTGCAGGTAAGTCCATCCTGAATGACCCACTTCGCCCGGAACCGAGATGAAAGTGACTCCGGAAATGGTTGTGCCGATCATGGCAAAAGCCACCATGTACCAGCGGGATTTGCGGTTGCCGGTAAAAAATGTCTCGCTGTTCACATTTTTTGAAGTAAAATGCGAAATACCAAACAGCATTCCGAAGAAACAGACCAGAACAATAAACAGAATGGTTGAACTCATGACAAAAAAAATGATGGAATGAATGATTGAATTGACGTCATTCAGGTTTGTAGTCTGAACTCAGGATAAAAATAGTTTATTAATTAACGCCATCAATGCGAAGCAAAACATATCTGTGAAATTTGCATTCCTTTCTAAATACTTATCTTTACTTCATCAATAGATTTACAAATAGCCTGTAAAACCATGAAACTTATTGCTGACAGTGGATCTTCGAAGACAGCCTGGAAATTAATCAGCACGACCAGCCCGACGAAAGACCTGAAAACTGCGGGTATAAATCCGTTTTTCAGAAGTGAGGAAGACATTTTTCAGGAATTATCTCTTGCACTTCTTCCTGAAACCGGAAACGAAATTCAGGAAATTTGCTTTTACGGTTCCGGAATTGTGAATCAGGAGAAAGGAGACATCATCAAAAGGGCACTGGCACGGATTTATCTGTCGGCCCGGATCGAAACGTATAGCGATGTGCTTGGTGCGGCCAGAGCGTTATTTGGCAGTCAGTCCGGAATTGCCTGTATTTTGGGAACCGGCTCGAATGTCTGCATGTACGACGGCGAAAAAATTACCGGTGGAATTTCTCCACTCGGGTTCATTCTTGGCGACGAAGGCAGCGGTGCCGTGATGGGGAGGAAGCTTTTGGGTGACTATTTTAAGGAAGTGATGCCGCCATATTTACGGCTGGCTTTTACAGAACAATTTAAACTTTCGCGCGAAGAAGCTTTGAATCGGGTTTATAGAAGCGAAAAACCCAATCAGTTTCTGGCTCAGTTTATTCCCTTCCTTTCTGATCATGCCAATTCGGCCTATTGCCAGGAATTCGTTCAGCATAATTTCATGGAATTCTTTGAGCGAAACGTGGTGAAACTTCCGGATTACCAAAAATATCCGATTGGATTTGTGGGTTCGGTGGCTTACTATTTTGGCCAGATATTGAGAAACACAGCGGGATATTTTGGGTTTGAGCAAATGACGATTCTCAAAGATCCGATTGACGGACTGGAAAAATATCATAAAACCTTGACAAAATGACCACAGATACCACCACCGAAGCCGATTCACTTCATACTGATCTGGAAAAGAAATCGGTCAGAGAACTTTTAAACGAAATCCACCAAGAAGATCAGAAAGTGCTTCCGGCAGTTGAAAAAGCCATTCCCCGGATTGAAAAACTGGTCGAACTGATCTATTCGCGCATGAAAAAAGGCGGACGGCTGTTTTACCTTGGGGCCGGAACAAGCGGAAGACTAGGGATTCTGGATGCTTCCGAAATTCCTCCAACATTCGGTGTTGGTCCTGATTTGGTCATCGGCCTGATTGCCGGTGGCGACCGTGCTATCCGGAAAGCGGTTGAAATGGCCGAAGATGATGCAGAACAGGGCTGGAAAGATTTGGAAAAATACCAGGTCAATAAACTGGATACCATTGTTGGAATTGCGGCATCGGGCAGAACTCCCTATGTTGTTGGTGCCGTAAAAAAGGCACGGGAGGAAGGCCTGCTGACCGGTTGTATCGTAAACAATACCAATAGCGAACTGGCTCAAAGTGTTGATGTGGCTATTGAAGCGATTGTTGGTCCGGAGTTTTTAACCGGCAGTACACGAATGAAATCGGGCACATCGCAAAAGCTGATTCTGAACATGATTACCACCTCTCTGATGATTAAACTTGGACGGGTAAAAGGTAATAAAATGGTGAATATGCAACTCTCTAACCATAAACTGATCAACCGTGGAACGCGAATGATTATGACCGAATTGGGTTACAACGAAGTAAAAGCCAGGCGTCTGCTTATTTTGCATGGTTCGGTAAATGCAGTTTTGATTGTGGCGGAAGAAGAAAAAAAGCAGTAAGCAGTTTGGTTTGAAGCTACTTAAAAACTGGTCTGCCAAGGATTGAATAGACTCAGGCAAAAGAAGTTCCTGTTTTCATAAATTACCTCCAAAAAACATTTAACCTTCATTAATATTGATTGAATAGTTTTAACATATCTGACGCCTATATTTGTATCGTACAATAGAGGAAGATGGTTAGTTTTTTTTCATAGATAGGTTAGGTTAGGTTAGAAAAGGATGGCAGCGGTCATCCTTTTTTTTTTGCTGGCAGTCCGGGTGCGACTTCGAGTCTCGCCCGGACGACTTTCCACTCACTTTTTTATGTCAAAATTTCCTTCCACGTTTCCTTCTTTCTGAAATATCTTCCATTTAATACCTCACTTCCGGTCAATTTGGCCGGGAAACAAATGAAACAAAGGCTGGCAATAGATTTGACGGACATTTCTCTGTATATTTAATCTGGAAATAATTAATACTGAAGATATGAACTTCAATAATTTTACCATCAAATCGCAGGAGGCTGTCCAGTATGCCTTTACTGTGGCACAAGGGAAACAACAGCAAGCCATCGAAACAGGTCACCTCCTGAAAGGTCTTTTTCATGAATCCGAAAATGTTACCGGATTTCTGCTTAAAAAAGTAGGTGCCAATCCGGTTGTCATTCAGCAGGCGCTCGACCGCATCGTCGAATCCTATCCAAAAGTTACCGGTGGAGAACCTTATTTGTCTAATGACGCCAACAGGGCTTTACATAAATCAATTTCTATTATGCAGGAAATGAACGACCAGTTTGTTTCCGTTGAGCATGTCCTCATGGGACTTCTGGAGGCAGGTGATCAGATCAGCCGTTTGCTGAAAGATTCGGGCGTAAACAAAAAGGATTTGGAGATTGCTGTCAAGGAACTCCGGAAAGGTGCCAAAGTGGATAGTCAGAGTGCTGAAGATAAATTTGATTCGCTGAGCCGTTTCGCTGTCAACCTCAATCAGCGGGCCCGGGAAGGAAAGCTCGATCCGGTGATTGGCCGTGATGATGAAATACGTCGGATTCTTCAGATCTTATCGCGAAGGACAAAAAACAACCCGATTCTGATTGGTGAGCCCGGAACCGGAAAGACTGCCATTGCCGAAGGTTTGGCACAACGAATTGTCCGTGGTGATGTACCTGAAAACCTGAAATCGAAGCAGCTTTTTTCGCTCGACATGGGTGCGCTCATTGCAGGTGCAAAGTACAAAGGCGAATTTGAGGAACGGTTAAAAGCA
Organism: uncultured Prolixibacteraceae bacterium; assembly: GCA_903865775.1. GTDB lineage: Bacteria > Bacteroidota > Bacteroidia > Bacteroidales > Prolixibacteraceae > Aquipluma. Next base: position 15,590 of record CAIPKZ010000140.1, read on the forward strand.
GTTGTCAATGAAGTAATCAATGCTGATGGCGAAATTGTACTTTTTATCGACGAGATTCATACTCTGGTTGGTGCCGGAAAGAGTGAAGGCGCGATGGATGCTGCCAACATTTTGAAACCAGCCCTGGCGCGTGGAGAATTGCGCGCAATTGGTGCAACTACCTTGAATGAATACCAGAAATATTTCGAAAAAGATAAAGCTTTGGAACGCCGTTTCCAGATTGTGAATGTGGACGAACCGGATACTTTGAGTGCCATCGCGATTTTGCGCGGATTGAAGGAACGGTACGAAAATCACCACAAGGTGCGAATTAAAGATGAGGCAATCATTGCTTCCGTAGAACTTTCGCAGCGATATATTACCGAGCGGTTTTTGCCCGACAAAGCCATCGATCTGATGGATGAGGCGGCTGCCCGGTTACGCCTTGAAATGGATTCGGTACCCCAGGAGCTCGACGAAATCGATCGCAAAATTATGCAGTTCGAAATTGAGCGGGAAGCCATTAAACGCGAAAAAGATGAAAAAAAGTTGTCGGTTCTGAACGAAGAAATTGCCAACCTGAAGCAGGAACAGTCAAAATTCAGGGCAAAATGGCAACTCGAAAAATCATTGATTGATGGTATTCAGCAGGAAAAACAGGAAATCGAAGCGCTGAAACTGGAAGCTGAAAATGCGGAAAGATCCGGTGATTTTGGTCGGGTAGCCGAAATCAGGTATGGAAAAATCCGGGAATCAGAAGATGAAATAGAAAAATTAAAAACAGAATTAAGTCAGAATAAAGATCAGCATCTGATTAAGGAAGAGGTTGATGCGGAAGATATTTCACAAATCGTTTCTCGCTGGACTGGCATCCCTGTATCGCGGATGTTGCAGAGCGAGCGCGAAAAATTATTGCATCTAGAGGATGAATTGCATCAACGTGTAATCGGACAGTATGAAGCAATTCGTGCGGTTTCAGATGCAGTCCGGCGAAGCAGGGCTGGGCTTCAGGATGAAAAACGACCGATTGGTTCATTCATTTTTCTGGGAACAACCGGTGTCGGGAAGACTGAATTGGCAAAAGCTTTAGCCGAATTCCTGTTCGACGACGAAAACATGCTGACCCGTATCGATATGTCGGAATACCAGGAAAAATTCTCGGTAACCCGCTTGATTGGTTCACCTCCCGGATATGTGGGTTACGACGAAGGCGGCCAGTTAACCGAAGCAGTCCGCCGGAAACCATATTCCGTTATTCTGTTCGACGAAATTGAAAAAGCGCATCCGGATGTTTTTAATGTTTTGCTTCAGGTTTTGGACGACGGACGGTTGACTGACAATAAAGGCAGGGTTGCCAATTTCAAGAATACAATTATCATCATGACGTCCAACCTTGGGTCGCACCTGATTCAAGACCGGTTCGAACAAATGAACGAACACAATCATGCCCGGATTGAGGAACAAACCCGCACCGATTTATTCGATATGCTCCGGAAAACTATTTCACCCGAATTTCTGAACCGGATTGATGAAGTGATCATGTTCACCCCGCTGACCCGAAAGGATGTGCGAAAAATCGTAAAACTTCAGCTAAGCATGATTATCAATCGTATTCCAGACAAGAAATTCACCATCGAAATGTCGGAGGAAGCCATCGACTGGCTTGCAGCTGTTGGTTACGATCCAACACATGGCGCCCGGCCGGTGAAACGGATGCTGCAAAAATATCTGATCAACGATTTGTCGAAAGAAATACTTTCAGGAAGAATGGAAGATCGTGCGAAAGTGTTGGTTGAGATTGAAAATGATGAAATTGTGTTTAAGTACGAATAAATATTATTCTGGTTTTGGCTTACTTTTTTTGTTGAAACATTATAAAGTGGTAGCAGAATAAACTTGTTGGGGATTGAACTTCAGAATCTTCTTTACTGAAGTGCATACTTTTGAAAAAGTAGAAGCGTAGAGAGTTCTTAAATAAAACCTCGTCATAAATGCAAGCTAATTTGCTAAAAAGGACGGATGACTGGATTTCAAAGAGGTAATTTCGTGAATGGTTTATTTTACCGAAACCATGAATTTCATAAGCTTAGAAAAAATAGATAAACAATTTGACTTTTGTTTCGTAAATGAGGCGTATTTGTTCTTTAAATTGCTGTATATTAGGCTTAAATATAGTAATTTGGTTTTTCTTAAGATCTTTAGTACAAAGCCCCTCATATAATTTGCTATGAACAACGAGTTCATAAAAAAGCTCACAGATTTGGTCGAAACAAATCTGGTTAATGAGAATTTTGGCATCGAAAACCTTGCCAGAGAGATGGGTAGTTCTCATTCGAGCCTACACCGGAAACTAAAATCAATTACCAATCGAACGATCAATCAGTTTATTCGCGAAATCAGACTTAAAAAGGCCAGAGAGTTATTGCAGAATGAAGATTTGACCGTTTCCGAAATTGCATACCGTGTGGGTTTTGCCAGTCCGACCTATTTCAACAAATGTTTCCACGAATATTTCGGCTTTCCGCCAGGTGAGTCTAAACATAGGGAAGAGATTAATAAATCCTTTGAGGAAGTTGTAGATATCATACCCATGAAACGGAATCATACGAAAAATCTGGTTTTCTTAATTTTTAGTTTTTTAATTATTGCTTCTTCATCTGTTTACCTGATAAACAGAGCCTTCGTATTATATACCGAAACGGTAAGGGAAAGATCTATTGCGCTGCTTCCGTTTAAATTACTGAGTGACGAAACAGGAAAACAGTATCTGGCTGATAGTTTGATGGATGCAATTCTACTTCATTTGTCTAAAATTAATGATATGCGGATTATATCCAGAACTTCGGTGGAACAATACAGGCAAACCAACAAGACCTCAAAAGCGATCGGAAAGGAATTGGATGTGTCCTATCTGCTCGAAGGTAGTTTCATAAAAGTTGGAGATCATGTCCAGATCATATTGCAGTTGATCAAAACCAGTGATGAAAGTCACCTCTGGGTAAATGAATATAACCGGGACTGGACCGATATTATTTCAATTCAAAACGAATTGGCAGAGACGATAGCCAACCAATTAGATTCGGTGATTACTCCGCAAAGGATGTAACTCTTTCCTGATAATTTGAATTAATCCATTTTCCATGAGTCGGATTTTTCGAAAAAAAAAGGATGGCCGCTGCCATCCTTTTCTAACCTAACCAAACCTATTCTATGAAAAAAAACTAAATTTATTTTCCTTTTGAGAAAGGAACACTGCAAAGATATATCCATAAACCGTTAACAGTTATGAACGATGGTTAAGTATTGTTAAGATTTTAAATGAAGTGGTTTTTGCTTCTTAAAGGAATGTTTATATTTGTGCCGCCATCGTGGAAAATAATTTTGAATTTTAGCCGTTTTCTTTCTGCTCAACAAATACATCGAAAGATGATGTGATATTCATTATACCGGAAAAATGAACTAATTTTACAAACAAACATATATCCAACATACTACACATCAATAATTTATTAAATATCAATCTATGACAAAGTACGTTTATACGTTCGGAAATGGTGCAGCTGAAGGCAAAGCTGAAATGAAAAATTTGCTCGGAGGCAAAGGTGCGAACCTTGCAGAAATGAACCTTATCGGGGTTCCGGTTCCTGCCGGATTCACAATTACTACTGAAGTTTGTACAGAATACAATGCGCTTGGAAAAGACGCTGTGGTTACCATGCTTAAGGCAGATGTTGAAGCAGCAATGATTGAAACCGAAAAAATAATGAAAGCAAAATTCGGTTCAAAAGGTGAGTCATTTCCTCTATTATTGTCAGTTCGATCGGGTGCAAGAGCATCAATGCCTGGTATGATGAATACCATTTTAAACCTGGGAATGAACGACGACACCGTAAAAATTGTTGCAGAACAATCAGGCAATGAGAAGTTTGCATACGATTCATACCGTCGGTTTATTCAAATGTATGGCGATGTTGTAATGGAAGTGGCTGCTGTAGAAGGCGAACATGATCCTTTTGAGCTTGTTCTTGATCGCGTAAAAGATACCAAAGGATATTCTTCTGATACTGATTTTACCGCTGAAGACCTGAAAGGAATTGTCGAAGAATTTAAAGCTGTGGTTCGTGCCAAAGCCGGAAAAGACTTCCCTACAAACCCATGGGAACAACTTTGGGGCGCCATATGTGCTGTATTCGATTCATGGAATACCGAACGGGCTATTCTTTACCGTAAAATGGAAAAAATTCCAAACGAATGGGGAACAGCAGTGAATGTTCAGGCTATGGTATATGGTAACATGGGCGATAATTCTGCAACTGGTGTTTGTTTCTCACGCGATGCAGCTACCGGTGAAGATATTTTCAACGGAGAATATTTGATTAATGCTCAGGGTGAAGATGTAGTTTCAGGTGTTCGTACTCCGCAGGAAATCACTATTGAAGGTTCAAAAAGATGGGCCGAACGTGCGGGTATGTCTGAAGCTGAAAGGGCATCAAAATATCCTTCACTCGAAGAAGCAATGCCGGCTGTTTATGCCGATTTAAATGCAGTTCAGGCTAAACTTGAATTGCATTACAAAGATATGCAGGACATGGAGTTCACCATTCAGGATGGTAAGCTTTGGATGTTGCAAACCCGTAACGGAAAACGTACCGGAGCTGCCATGGTTCGCATGGCCGTTGAAATGGTTGAGCAAGGTTTGATTGACGAAAAAACAGCGCTTTTACGTCAGGAAGCAATCAGATTGGATGAATTGCTTCACCCGGTTTTCGAAAAATCGGCAAAAGCAGCAGCAAAAATATTATCAAAAGGCTTACCGGCATCTCCGGGTGCTGCAACTGGTAAGGTTGTTTTCTCTGCTAACGACGCAGAGGAATGGGCTGCTAAAGGCGAAAAAGTTATTTTGGTAAGAAGAGAAACTTCTCCGGAAGATTTGAAAGGAATGTACGCAGCCGAAGGTATTCTGACCGAACGCGGCGGTATGACCTCGCATGCAGCAGTTGTTGCTCGTGGAATGGGAAAATGTTGTATTTCGAGCGCTGCTGGAATTTCAGTTTCTCACACCTCACTTACAATTAATGGAAGAGTTATACTGCAGGGTGAATATATTTCATTGGATGGCTCAACAGGTATCGTTTACGATGGCAAAGTGGCTACCATCACTCCAAAATTGGATGGCGATTTTGGTAAATTAATGGCCATTGCCGACAAACATACCAAAATGTATGTACGAACCAATGCTGATACACCTCACGACGCGAGATTAGCGCGTGAATTTGGCGCAAAAGGTATTGGTCTTTGCCGTACCGAACACATGTTCTTCGAAGGCGACCGCATTTGGGCTATCCGCGAAATGATTTTGGCCGACGATGTTGAAGGACGTAAAAAAGCTTTGGCTAAATTACTGCCAATTCAGAGAGCCGATTTCGCTGGAATTCTCGAAGCTATGGACGGTTTAGGAGTTACCATCCGTTTACTCGATCCGCCATTGCACGAATTCACCCCAAATGATACTCCTTCTCAGAAAGAAATGGCTGAAAAATTGGGCGTTTCGATTGAGTTAGTTAAAACCAAAGTTGATTCATTACACGAATTCAACCCAATGTTGGGTCACCGTGGTTGTCGTTTAGGAAACACTTATCCTGAAATTACAGAAATGCAGGCAAGGGCAATTATTGAAGCAGCTTGCGATCTGAAGTTAAAAGGATTAAATCCAAAACCGGAAATCATGGTTCCGTTAATTGGTACAGTTGAGGAGTATGTAATGCAGGAAAACATTATCCGTGAAACTGCTGAAGCTGTAATTGCTGAAAAGGGAATAAAAGTAGATTATTTGGTTGGAACCATGATCGAAATCCCACGCGCTGCATTAATGGCTGATAAAATTGCCAAACATGCTGAATTCTTCTCATTCGGCACCAACGATTTAACTCAGATGACCTTTGGTTACAGCCGCGACGACGCCGGAAAATTCTTGCCAATCTATATTGAGAAAGGCATCCTGAAAAACGATCCGTTCCAGGTACTGGATCAGGAAGGTGTTGGACAGTTAGTTGAAATGGCAACTTTAAGAGGCCGTGCAACCCGTCCGGAATTAAAAGTTGGAATTTGTGGAGAACATGGTGGAGAACCATCTTCAGTTGAATTCTGCGGAAAAGTTGGAATGGACTACGTTTCATGTTCTCCATTCCGCGTACCAATTGCACGTTTGGCATCTGCACAGGCAAATATCAGACATTCTAAATAACAGGAACTGAATTGCTGATAAATCAGCAAAAGAATTGATAAAAAGGGAATGATCCGAAAGGGTTGTTCCCTTTTGTTTTTTTTAGTTGAAAGGCAATGTTAATGACAATCGTGTGAGCGAAGATTGGACTGTTTATTTCTTTAATCGGTATATTAATAAGGTTATGTGGACTTGGGCCGCCAATTTCTACTAAGGTTTGATTCAAAGAACAAGGTTTTAAAACCTTATCATGTGCTTTTTAACCTTAGTAGAGATTCATCCACCTCCAAGACTAACCTTATTACCTTCTTGATACTATCCTACACTGTGCCGATGAGGAATTCGAGCTTTTGGGAAGACGGAAGTCCGAAGTAAGATAAAAAGAGGATAATCCGAAAGGGTGGTTCTCTTTTGTTTTTATGGATTTATTTTCAGGGATTCCATCCTTCAAAAAGGGATGGAATCCCTGAAACACAACCTTGTTTGAATACTTCGGAAATCGCATTTAAAGTCAAAATGAACTCAAATTATTCTGTAAAATAAATTTGAATGCTTGTTTAAATATCATAAATTTGAAAGGAGTAACCATAAATACTGAAGTCATGAGAAAACTAATTCTTAGTTGCATACTACTTGCATCAGGGATCAATTTGTTTGGAAATGGGTATAATCAGCTAACGGTAGGCGATCCGAGAAACTCATGGTGGACAAATCAGGGAACGATTGAAGAGGCATCATTGACCGTTCGTCCCAAAGGACTTTTCATGGAATATGGTCTCTATCTGACGTTTTCATCCAAAGGCTCAAACTGGACCAAAGCCACCGATACCGTGGAAGTAGCACTGAGATTTGAACTTCCGGAGAATGCAATCATTCACGATTCATGGTTGTGGATAGAAGATTCAATTGTTCAGGCTAAAATGTTGGACCGATGGAGCGCCACAGCAACTTATGAGAATATCGTAAGACGAAGACGCGATCCCTCAATTATCCTGAAACAGACGGCAACTCAGTATGAACTTCGTGTATTTCCAATGGCCGGAAATCAAACCCGTAAAGTGAAAATTACCTACCTCATGCCTGCAACCTGGAATAAAAGCAATGTTATTTCGATACTACCCACCGGAATAATCAATACATCCTTCACAAAACCGGCGAATTTTCCGGTTTTGACCTGGACTGATTCCACCTGGGTAAATCCGCAACTCATGAATAATCCTGAAATAGCCTTTGCTGCCAAGAATGATACGATCAATGGCGATCATTTCGAAGCAATTATTCCCGCTTCAAAATTTGGGATGAATCTCAATATCGGTTTCGACTCGCCACTTGAAAATGGTCTGTATCTCTCCGGATTTCAACAGGGCGATGAAGGGATTTATCAGTTAGCCATATTTCCTGATGAACTTTTTGATGCCAAGGTGATTAAGAAGGCTGTGTTTCTGATTGACTATGATGAATCGAACACAACCGTCAGTTCAAAGGAGCTTTTGAATACTGTGAAAAATGAAATGCTGATGAATTTAAGCAGTAAAGATTCATTTAATATTTTGTGTTCAAATCTGTCGGTAACCCAATACAGCACCTCGTGGTTGGCTGCATCAAAACAAAACATTGAGGAAGCTTTTAACAGCTTAAATAATCCATTATCGGGTTACAGCAACCTGAGCGCGCTTTTGGTAAAAGGGATTGAATTTGTCAAACGAAATGGCTATGACGGGAAAATAATCCTGATATCAGACGCCGATCAGTACGGAGATTTCCAAGTCGCAAACAAGCTTTCCATCGACCTGATGAAATTGATGAATCCAAAAATACCGATTCACATATCAGATTACCAAACCATTAACTACCAGTACTATTTTCGTGATGGTCAGACCTATTTCGGGAACGACTATTTCTATTCCACTCTATCCCGAATGACCCTTGGCTCTTATCGTGCCGTGCGAAATAACCTAAGTATTTCTGAAGCAGTTTCTTCATCGTTTAAATATCTGGGTGGCGCAATTAATTCGTTCGATCTGCATACCAGTTTAAAAAAAGGTTTTTGTCATAGCCGATATACCATGCCCGACGGAGGCAATACCGCCTATGTGGATGAGGCCATACTTCAGGTAGGTAAATTTAAAGGTGAATTTCCCTTCCTGATTGAAATTTCGGGCGAGTACAACAACAAAATATTCTCGAATATACTGGAAGTAGAAAAACCGGTCAGTATCAACGATACCATTTCTGAAACAATGTGGACCGGACAGTACATCAAAAAGCTTGAATCGGGAAACCAAAGCAATGATATCATTAACGAAATTGTGTTTTCGAGTTTAAACGCGCGGATTTTATCAAAATACACTTCGTTTTTATGCATAGAGGATACCAATATGATCTGCAATAATTGCGCACCTCAGCAACCAGTTATGACAGACAATAACGATGTGATCTCCGATCAGGATCAGGTAGTTGTTTATCCAAATCCGTTTGTCGAAAAGCTTAGCATCGAAATCATGTGCTCCAATCCTGAAAAGGTAAACGGATTGTCAATTGTTGATGTGACCGGCTCGGTGATCTATGTGTTTTCAGCAGATGAATTCCGGATTGGGAAAAATTTGATTTCATGGAATGGCATGTCCGGCAGTGGAGAACGGGTAAAACCTGGCGTTTATCTGCTCGTTTATAGAGCAACAGGCTATTCTAAGACCATCAAAATATTAAGGAAATAAGCGGTTAATCAAGGTATAAAAAGGATCACACCACAAGCAGAGCGGAAAATCATCAGTCCGCTTGACAAGTTGGTAAAAAGTAATTTAACTCCCAAAAAGATCGGAAAATAAATTGGATATAGTTTGTTTTATAAACATAACAACCTAATTTTATAGTTTGAAAAATATAACTAAATGAATACCTGAGTCGGGGTTTGAAACAATCAAGTCTCGAAAAAGTACTATAAATTCTCCGCTATTCAGTAGTTATGGGGCATTATAAAAGGCGCTGTCGAAATATTGGCACAATTGAAAGACAAAAACCACAAATTGACAAATATGAAAATTAGAGACATTGACTATTACGCAAAATTTATTTTTTCCACAATATCAGACAGTGGAGAATGTTATTCAACAACAGACAGAGAAATGCTCAAGTTTATAAAAAATTATAATACTGGAGACACAATGAATGGTTTCAGAATTGGAGACGTAATCAACTTTGAACCAGAGAAAAAACCATTCAAGATTACTAATATATTAATCAATCGATTGGTCGATGACACCGAACTATTAAAAATTGGTTTTGACCTGGCTGACTGTGAAAATAAACAAGGTGTGCAAAAGGAAGCTTTATTCCTTATTCACATCACAATAGAAAGTATTTAGTGCTTTGTGACACAATCCTTGCCAATGATATTAATTGGCTCATGGATGCTTCAAAGGATTTAAAATTTAGGGTATGAAATGAGTTCAAAAACTTAAGGGGACTTGATCACTAACTCAGAAATATGGTTTTCGGTTATTATTATAAATTTAAAAATACAATTTGAACTTTTGAAAACTTCCTATATTATATTGTTACTTTTCCTACTAACATTATCGTCCACGGTGTGCAGTCAAACTGCGTTGGATTATATGAATAGCGGAAAAACAAAGCTCGAAAAACAAGATTACAGAGGAGCAATTTCTGATATTACGAGAGCAATAGAGATAGACCCGCAAAATGCCACAGCTTATGGTATGCGAGGAGGTGCAAAAGGCAATCTGAAAGATAACCGAGGAGCAATTTCTGATTTAACAAAAGCAATAGACCTTGAACCTGAGAATCCAATATTATACCTTGCCAGAGGGTCCATGAAGATAGAAATTGAAGAGTACTCAGGTGCAATTTCAGATTATAATAAAGTTATCGAACTTGATCCAAAGAAAGCTCTCGCATATTTGGGGAAAGGAGCCGCTAAATTTGCACTGAAGGATAATGAAGATGCCATAAGAAACTTAAATAGGGGTTTAGAACTTAGGCCTAATTACCCTAGGGGATATTATCTCCGTGGACTTGCAAAATGTGAATTAGGTCAAAAAGAAAGTGGATGCTCAGATTTAAAAAAAGCTGTAGGATTAGGATATTCAGATGCAAATGAGGCAATTAAGAAGTACTGCACAAATTTGCCAGTTAAACAACAATCTGGTTCAGAGAAAATTTCAAATAGCACTCCTATTAGGAGTTTTAAGGCTTCTGGAAAGGTTTTTGACATTCCAATAGACAAAGTCAAATTGTTCTTAATAGATATGCCAGAAGCAAAAGAGGTGAAATCATTCTTGGTCGGCAAAGACACACTTAATATTCCAATTGATAGAGTAACTGATTTCTTTAAATATATACCAGAAAAGAAATTGACACCCATTATCCAGAATGGTAGGAATTTGATTGTAATAAATGAATCAATTTATAACCTATGGCTTCACGCTACTCATGAAGGAAAAATGAAGCTACTGTATTACTTTATCCTAACAAAGAATCCCCAATTAAATAATTTTGGATATGAGGTTTATGTTAGTGATATGAAAGATGAAGAAAATCTTTCCAAATTATACATAAGTCTTTCCAAAAGACACTCTGAATGGTTAACTATTGGGTGTGAATCGTTTAAAAAGGAAATGCTTAATAATGGGATCAACAAGGATTTATCTGCTAAAACCAGCAACAATTATGATTCAGTTTCATCATTTCAAATTGATAAAATAAAAGTTGGTGACACTTTTATTGATTTACCAATTCCAAACGGTTTTGTTAAAGTTGATAGTACTATGTTTCGTTTAACTGAATTAGCAAAAAAATTCTGTGCTACGGATGTTACTTTATTATCTTTCTTCATCAGTGAAAAAGACTATGCAAATTACTTAGTTGACAACAATTGTCAAATCAAAGAATACATCTTTATAGAAGTTCCCAATTCTACAAAATTCAGTCACACAAGCAATAAGGATTTTAGACAAATTATAACAAGTTTTAAAAAGCATTCAATAGATGAATTCAAAAAACAATCTGGCAATTTAGAACAAAGGTTGTCTGATAGCATCTCTACAATCGCGGAGAATCTAAAATTGAAAAATTTAAAGATTCAGCCACTCGGAATTTATTATGAAAGTAAAAATTCAATAAGTGCCGGAATTTTATCAAAATCAAACTTAGAATTTGAAAATGTTAGTTCGGATGATTGTTTGATGATTGGGATATCCACAATTACCAAGATAAAGGATAAACCAATTATGTTGTTAATTTATAAATCATTTACTAACTACGAGGATATAAGTTCATTAAAAGCATTGAACACAGCGTGGATTAAGGAAGTTGATAAAAAACAAAGCCCTGTTAGTTTTATCGCCGATATTGATTTTGAAGACTATAAGGAAGCAATTTTAGCAATTCTAACTTTGAGTTTCATCTGGGCAATATATTTTGCCACAAAAAAAATACACAAGAAGATAAAAGAAAAAGCTGTTAAAGAAGAAATTGAGGTAGTAGAAAAGAATAACTTATTTGACTTCGATGAACTGTTAAAAGAGGTCGGCACAATACCAAATGATTTGGCATACAATGAGGAAATATCAGGTGAAACATTGCAAGAAACAGAGGAAATAATAGCGGAACCCACAACTGTTAGAAATCCTGAATTACTGAAAGTTGGCAGAAGAATGAGACTTTTGCATTTTTTAATAGATATGCTCTTTTTATACTTCATAGCCTTTTGTAGTGGTTATGTCCTCGTATTCATTTTTGGACAATCAAAAGCACTTAAAATTGTTGAGCATACATATCTTTATGTTGGTTCTCTGGCTTTTATAGTATATTTTTCTCAGGAGTTTATATTTGGTAAGACATTAGGCAAACTATTTACGGGTACACGCGTGGTGGATAGTCTTGGTAATAAACCTGACATTGTTAA
>CAIPKZ010000141.1 GCA_903865775.1 uncultured Prolixibacteraceae bacterium
CAGTTCCATTGGGTTCATTCATTTTATGGATGAAAACGAAGAGTATTTAACGCTTCAAGGCTGGTCGAATCAAACAAAAGCCAGATTTTGCAATGCCGAAGGGAAAGGATCTCATTATTCACTGGACAAGGCCGGGGTGTGGGCCGATTGTGCCCGCCTGCGCACGGCGGTAATTCACAATGATTATGCATCGCTTCCCAATCGGAAAGGAATGCCCGAAGGTCATGCCGAGCTGATACGCGAGCTGGTTGTGCCAATTCTCCGGGGTAACCAGGTGAAGGCGATTCTGGGTGTTGGCAATAAACCGACAGATTACCTCCAGCAAGACATTGAAACCATTTCAATGCTTGCCGAACTGGCCTGGGATGTCTCCGAAATGAAAAAGGTAGAAGAAGCACTGAAAGAAAGTGAAAGCCGTTTGCGAGACCTCAATGTCACCAAGGATAAATTTTTCTCTATCATTGCACACGACCTGAGAAGCCCGTTTAACGGGATCTTAGGTTTTAGCGCTATTCTGGTCGATCAGATTCAGGAAAAAAACTATGAAGGCATTGACGAATACGCCCGGATTGTTCAGAACTCAGCTAAGCGAGCCTTGTCGTTACTTATGAATTTATTGGAATGGTCGCGTTCGCAAACAGGCCTGGTGAAGTTTTCTCCTGAATATGTTGAAATTGGCATCCTGATCGACGAAGTTGTTAATTTATTTGATGACATGGCCCAGCAAAAGTCAATTGAACTGTCGATAGAATTACCTTCAAAAGTTATTGCTTTTAGCGATAAAGACATGATCAGCACCATTCTGCGAAACCTGATTTCGAATGCCCTTAAATTCACCAATCCCGGAGGAAAGATTATTATTTCTGCTGAACGGAAACCCGATGAAATTCTTTTTTCGGTTTCAGACAATGGGGTTGGCATGAAGAAAGATGCGTTGGGGAAGATGTTTCGCATAGATGTAGGTTCATCGACCAAGGGAACAAACAATGAAAGCGGAACAGGCCTGGGGCTGATTTTGTGCAAGGAATTTGTCGAAAAACACGGGGGCAAAATCTGGGCCGAAAGCGAATATGGAAAAGGTAGCACATTCTTTTTTTCAATACCATCGAAGCAGATGAATTGAGGGCAAAATGAGAGGAAAAATCACCGCATAACGACAGCTGTTTTGACACAAATTTCATGTAGAGACGCACGGCCGTGCGTCTCTACAAAATGACCAGCATTGCAGTCAACTAGCTTGAACCATGAACAGACGCACGGCCGTGCGTCTCTAACAAACGACCTGCCTCACTGCCAGCTAAAATATAACCACAAATTTGTTGCTTTTGGATCTATGTCGTTTGATAGGACTAATTCGGTTTTTCTGACCATGTTTTCCCGAAAGTAAAACAAAGGAAATTTACATCAAATCGGATAAACCCTAATACGATGGTCAAAAAAACCTTATTTTAAGAAAAGAACCTCAGTAGATAGCATATTGCCACGTGGATCAAAACTTATTATCTGCCTGTGTGTAAGTAGTTAATAAGGTTTTGGGCTGTGTGTTCAGATTTTCTACTGAGGGAGCCTATTATAATAAGGTTTTAAATAAAGAAGATCAATGTTATTTGGATACGGGAGTCGAAGAAGATTTGAATACACTGCCGCTTTTGGCAGGACACTGTTACGAAGCTTTCCGAAATTCTGACCCAAATGCAACAAAAAAAAACCTCCAATACTTCGGCTGAAATATTGGAGGTTTTGGAATATCTATTCGTTTGTTTATTTGTCGAATAAGTTGGTCCAGTGTTTGGGTTCGCGGTGTTTCCAGGTTCCTTTATGGTACACATAACTAACGATTAACGGAAGTACGGAAGTGGCTTCGGCGTAAACCATTTGTTCGTCGGTCACCTGAACTTTGCCCCATGAACTGGCCTCCTTCAGGGTTGACGATGAACAGCCTCCGTCGCGAACATCGGCTACCGTTATCTGGACAGCATATTGATGCATCGGAACTTCCTTACCCAGAATTTCGGCACAAACTACTGTGTCCTGAGCAAAGTTTTTTGGAACACCTCCGCCAATCATAAACAAACCGGTTACTCCGGCAGCCATCTTGATTTTGGTCAGTTCCAGAAAGTCGGCGACAGAGTCGATCGAAACATGTTTTTCAGGATTTTCCCATTGATGTTTGGCCAATCCAAAACCTGCACTTGAATCAGAAAATGCAGGACAAAAAATCGGAACCTTATTTTCGTAGCACACCTGAATGAGGCTGTCTTTTTTGACTGAATTAACAGTCAGCCATTTTCCCATTTCCTTAATGAATTCGCGCGAAGAATATGGTCTCTTTTCCAGTGTATCTGTAATTTCCTGGATGGTACTGTCGCAATTCTGCAACTCTTCTTCATCGATAAAGGTATCGTAGATTCGGTCGATGTACAGGTCGCGCAAAATTCCGTCGTTAATTTCGGTTGATCCGCGATAGTGCTTGTGGCCAAGTGCCTCGAAAAAATCCATGTCTATGATTGAAGCTCCCGTGGCGACAATTGCATCAATCATGTTGCATTTAACCATATCGACATATAGCTGCATGCAACCCGCGGCACTGGTACTTCCGGCGAGTGTCAGAATGTTTGTACATTCAGTATGGTTCACCATTTTCAGTAAAATATCGGCAGCACTTGCGGTATCGCGCGAGGTGAACGACATTTTACGCATAGAGTCAATAATTGGAGTTGAATCGAATGACTTAATGTCGATGTGTTCGATGGTTTCTTTTAATAAATCCGCTTTTTTCATCATCTTGAATTGTATTCTTTTAAATGTGCTTGCTCAAACAACTGTATTTATTTAGGTATTAGCCATATAGGCTATTCCATTTCATCAAAAAAGTGTGCGAATATAATATAAAATTTTTGGTTACAAGGTCAATCCATTCCAAAAAACAGCAGTTCTATTTGTACAATTAACGAAAAGGAAATGAATGAGCTTACGAATCATTTTTACTGAAATTTGATCTCCTGATTTTTAATTCCTTATTTCTTCGAAGGCAGTACCATATCTTTCATAAAGATTGCAGCAATATTCGCAATTGACTTGTCGAGGCTGGAATATTCAAACCCAATAGTGCGCGTAATTTTTTCTCCGGAATACTGGTTTTTCTGATTCGAACCTGACAGGGCATCGCGGGTAATTACCGGTCGTTTACCCGTGAAGAAACTGGCTGCTTTGGCCATCCGCCATGCGATTTTCAACTTCATGTCGGAAGCAAAACTCCGTGGACGGGGTCTGTTCAGTCCATCGGCTATTTTATTGAAAAAATCCTGGTAACTCAGGTTCCCGGCGTTCAGGATGAACCGTTGATTTTTTACCGATTCAAACCGGTTGTCGTCCATCAGCATAATCATGGCTTTGACCACATCGCGCACATCGACAAAACCCGAAATACCTTTGGTGTAATATTTCAAGCCTTTCCACATGGATTGAAACAGCTTCGGACTCCCGATTTCCCAGTTTCCCGGCCCCATGATGATGGATGGATTGACGATAACTGCATCCAATCCTTCCTCAATTCCGCGCCAGACTTCCATTTCTGAAAAGAATTTGCTGAGCGAATAGCCCGATTTGCGTTTGGATGGTGTCCAGTAGGTTTCTTCGTTAATTTCGCTGCCATCCTGTGTTTTGCCCAAGGCTGCAATGGAACTGACGTGGCAAAAGCGGCTGACCCTGTTGTGAATGGCTGCATCAATCAGGTTACCGGTGCCTTTCACGTTGTTATTAAGCATCATGTCGTGATCGTCGCCATGAAACGAAACGATGGCGGCACAATGGTAAATGCCCGTAACACCTTTCAATGCCTCTTCCAGACTCAGATAATCCAATATATCGCCTTCCACCCATTCAATCCGGGCGAACAATTCATCAATTTCAGTCGTGTAGTACGAAAATATTTTCCGGACCCAATCGGTATTGCTTTGCTGCCGGCGCAAGGCTTTCACTTTCTGTCCCGAGTTGGTCAGTTCATAGAGCAAATGAGCTCCTACGAGTCCGGTTCCACCTGTTACTAATATCATATTTAGTGAGTTATGAATTATAAGTTATGAATTATAAGTCAGGAGTTATTTCAACTTTAGGCACTCCGAACTTCAGGCATTCCGGACTATTTTTGAACTTTTACCCCAAATTCCTTGGCAGTAATCTTGTCAATTTTCACTAAAAGAATGCCAACATTCCGGATGGCCGGTTCGTTGAATTTAAACGGTAAATCGCTGTACTGGGTCATGAATTTCCGGACCATTTTCTCCTTCTCTTCCAGATCTTCCACGGTTTCGGCTGTTCCTTCAACCATCACTGATCTGGATTTTACGCGGTAACTGCAGCCTACCTGAATATCCTGCCAGGCCAGGTCCTCGCCTAATATCCAGTTGATGCATACTTTTGGATTTTTTTTAATCGTTTCCCACATCCGGCCCTGCTGTGCCGAATGAAGTATGACATGCTCACCATCCATGGCGAAATTCAAGGGCAACAGGTACGGCACATTGTTGTCGGCCATGGCGACAAAACAAGTTTTGCACTGTTTCAGAATGGCATCTATTTCGTTTCGGTCGTGAATAAAATGTGTTCTCATAGCGATTCAATTCGAATACAAAGAAAAGTAAAATCAGCTCAATCCTTTTTAGGCTGGAACAATTTTTTAAACTTTGAAGCTTAAACTTAAATCTTATTCGATGGATCGCCGGATAACTGCTGAATTTTTCCTTCGTGATGTACTGGAAGTGGCTCCGGAACTGATCGGTAAAATCCTCGTCAGGCAGTTCGGTGATGGCCGGATGGAGAAATACCGGATTACTGAAACCGAGGCATACCGCGGTGTAGAAGACCGGGCCTGCCATGCCAGCAAAGGTCGGACGCCTCGAACGGAAGTCATGTTTCAGGAAGGTGGGAAGGTGTACGTTTACCTGATTTACGGCCAGTATTGGTTGCTCAACCTCGTGACCGGAATCGAAAATGATGCTTCGGCAGTGCTCATTCGTGGTTTGGAAGGTTTCCCGGGACCCGGCCGGGTTGGGCGCGAACTCCTGCTTGACCGCTCATTTTATGGCGAAAGCCTGATTCATTCGGACAGAATCTGGGTTGAAGATGCTGAGCCGGTTTCAGAAATCAAGACTTCAAAACGTATCGGTGTGGATTATTCCGGAGAATGGGCGGAAAAATTGTGGAGGTTTTATCTGTAGATAAATGGATAAAAATGTGTAGTTTTAAATTATTAATTTTACATTTTAGACTTTGAACCTGTGACCTGTACTAAATTACATTTTAGCGGGCATGCTATTCTGCAAATGTTTAAGCGGGGCATTCGGACTGAAGAAATTGAAGCAGTTTTGGTGTCAGGCAAGGTGATAAAAGAGTACCCGGATGACAAACCATATCCAAGCTTTCTGATGCTTGGATTTTCATCCAATAGGCCATTGCATATAGTTGCATCAACTGACAAGTCAGGGAATTGTTATATCATCACAACATACGAGCCTGACGCAGCATTATGGGATAAAAATTTTTCGATTAAAAAATAAGTACTATGGAATGTGTAATTTGTAAAACCGGAGCCACGCATCACGGTCATGTAACAGTAACCCTTGAACGGAATGGTTCGATCATTGCAATTAAAGAAGTTCCTGCCATGGTATGTAACAATTGCGGGGAATATTATCTGGATACCGAAACAACCAAAGAAGTTCTTGCAAAGGCAGAACAGGCAATTGAAAAAGGTGTTGAGTTTGAAGTAATCAACATGAATAAGGTTGCATGATTTATATTTGGCAATCTTATCTCCAGGGTTCCATCACCCGCTCCAACGCTGCCTGTCCCTGCATCCACGATAGAAAAACTCCATAGTTGGTTATCGGAACACCCACATGCCGCAAATCGCGCAGTCGTGCCTGAAGTTTCTGGTGACTGATCATGCAACCGCCGCAATGGATGATGAGTTTGTAGTTGCCCAATTCGCTATTGGCCTGAAATTCACGGCCAAAATTATGCTCGACAATTACTCCCGGAAATGTTTGGTTCAACTTTCTCGGAATTTGTATGGTCCCGATATCCTCGCTGATGCGCGAATGGTTGCAGGCTTCTGCAATCAGCACCTTGTCGCCGGGTTGCAGATTATCCAGCGCTTTAATCCCATCATAAAATTCAGAAATGCGGCCCTTGCTCACATAATTGATCATCATGATCGAAAAAGTGGTCAGCATGATATCCGCAGGCGTCCATTTGGCCATGATATCCATTGCCTGTGAGTCGGTAATAATGGCTTTTGGCCGGCGACCGAGGCTGTTCAGGAACGAATCAAATCGATCTTTTTCGGGTTTCGGGTTTTCGCTTCGGGCAAGTCCCAGATTCATCCGGTACGAAACCGGAAAAGCCCAGTTTCGGGTAATATATTCTTCGGCCATGGCCTGCGGCCGAAGGTATCGCCCCGGCGGGGTTTCTTCATCCATGGGAATGTTCAGAACGTAAAACTCATCCCTTTCAAGAAAAGGGAACAACTCCATTTTCTGAAACTTCGGTTCATAGTTTTGGAGGATAAAATTCAACAGCGGTTGACGGAAAGACTCATCAATTGCGGATAAGGTGATGGAAGGAAAAAATTTCAGGAGAGGAATCTGCGTTTCAATTTTCACTGGAAAATTATCCTTGGATGTTTCAAACAGGTTGTAAATAATCAGAATCTGCTTATCCAGTTCACGCGCTTCCTCCAGGATGATATTTTCAGAATCAAATTCATGAGTTGAGGGGTCGATGACCAGTAAAATCAGGTCGCATTCCTTCAGGACATTCATCACCTTTTCCCGCTTTTTTGCACCGAGTACGGTTCCTTCGTCCAGTCCTGCTGTATCGAAGAACTTCACAGGCCCCAATCCATGGATTTCCTGAAGGGCAACTTTCACATCGGCAGTGGTTCCGGGAGTTGAATCGGTAATGGAAGTTTCCTGCTGGGTCAGCAAATTCATCAGGCTGCTTTTTCCTGAATTCATTTTGCCAAAAATCCCGATATGTTCGCGTTCGGTCATGATGTCTGCAATTTCAGTTTTAAATTATCTAAATTTTTTCAGAAAGAAATCCTGATTGATAACCAGATAATATCCAAAAGCAAATGAAAATTTAGTAGTCATAAAGTCGTAAAGTGCTTCGCCCTGAAAAGCAAATTCAATGTCTTTGAGGATCGGTTGCCGCAACATATAATTAAAGGCTATCTGTGAGCGGTCTTGTTGCGAAAGTGCGATGTTGCGATCGGATACCGACATATAAATCCTTTTTCCGTAAGGTGCAATAAACTGGTAGGCATTCCAGTAGTCGAGCGAGAATTTTCCAAAACGGGTGTCGCCGGCCAGAGTTACCGAGTAGCCGTGGCCTTTGTCGTACCCGTAAGGTGCAGGGCCATCCGGACATAAATAGCCAACCCAAAGCATATTGAAATCGATATTTTTCAGGAAATGATCTCCAACTTTAAAATTGGTTTCCATTCCCGTGGCATAATTAAGATGAGTTACCACACCCAGCGGACTGGAGTCGATTTCGCCTCCCTGATGATAGATTAACAGTTGTACCGGAATTTTAACTGTAGTCATCGAATTCGAGTAAATCTGTCCGCGACCGGTCAGCCCGAAAGTAAAATGTTCCTGATAGGGGTCACCACGCAAAATCAACTGTTCCCAGCTGGTCCAGTTATTTATTTCGATAAATTTAGAGTTGTACAGAAACTGAATCCCTTCGCGTGGAGCATCGGTCATTACCCGTTCGGGTTCCCAGAGTTGTTTGATCAGTCCGTGATTGTTATTCTCATCCAGGTTCCCGAGAATGACCTTCATCTGATCGAACATTTTGTATTCAGCCGTAATCCAGGGGCGTACAGTGGTGTATTCGTTGCGGCTGCTGTATCTAAGAAAATGACCTCCAACATCAACTTTCAACTTGTCCGAAAAAGTGTAGCTCAGTTTGGGTCTGACCCAGGCACCCGTCCAGGTATATCCGTCAACAATGTCGCCCATGTATTCGGTATTATGAAAGAAACTCATACTCTCGAATTCAAAATTCAAGGTTTTTACTTCTGAAGTGTCGATGGGTTTATAAAAATGATTCAGATCAGAAAGTGATTGACCGAAAAGTGGTGTACCAGTCAAAATCAGGAGGAATATGTTGAAGAGTTTTTTCATTCTGTAACTAAACTTTCATTTTGGATTTTATCTTTTGAAGTTCACTTCAGTGAACGGACATGTATGATTATTTCTTCGGTAGAATAAACCGGTCGTACAAAAATAACAGAAGTACAGCACTAAAAGCCAGTGAACTGAAAATAATCCAGATGGATTGCGGATGATAGCTGTTCCAGAGGAAATCGGTTAACTGCTGCTGGCTGAAATTCATTTGTCGGGCCGCTTCCTTTAAATAATCCGTTTTGGTAAATGACTCCCCGACTTCAGGAATAGATAAACCTCGTTTCAGAACTTCGGCTTTCAGGAGAAAAAGCTTGTCGGCTATTTTTTCGTACGGTGCTCCGGACAAAAATCCGGCAATCTGGTGACCCAAGGCAATAGGTAAAAACGATGATCCCATATAAAGTGCCTTTTTATCAGAAGGAGCAATGCTGCCAACATATTCGGTGTATTTTGGTGAGCTGCCCATTTCGCCCAATCCAAAGATCAGTAATCCCAACAGAATCATCCATCCATTCTGAAATGCGAACATCATACCGAGTCCGCCGGCCAGCACGAAAATGCCGCCCATCATGGCATTCAGCGGACGGAACCGCATCACAAAAGCTGAAACTGCAATCTGTAAAACGATGATAAAAAAAGCATCCATGCTGCCCAGAGTCAAGGCAACTGTTCCTGGTGTGGAGCCAATCAATTCGGCCAGTCCAGGTGAAAAGGAATGAATATCGTTGTAAAGATTTGTTGTATTGACCCAATCGACGATAAATGTTGGAAAGGAATAATACAGCTGGTTAAAGGCTGCCCAAAATACCGACATGATCAGCAAAAACATGGCATAGCGCCAATTGGTAATGGTAACAAATATATTCCTGAAGGCGAGTTGAATGGTTTTCAGCACTCCGGAAGCCTTTTCATCTCGTGTCGGATCTTTAAAAAACAGGAAGGTAATCAACATGTTGATCATGATTGAAGCGATCGACAATAGAAAAACGAAGTTCCAGCCTTTACCCAAAACTATTCCGGCCACGAACGGTCCGATCCAGCCGCCAATATTTACCATCATGTAGAAAATGCCAAAGCCGATGGAGGAAGTTTCCGGAGTGGTGGTTTTGGAAATCATGGCCGAAATGATGGGTTTAAAAAATGCTCCACCCACACAAATCCAAATAAATGAAAGGAAGACCATTCCGAAACTCTCAAAATTCTGAATCATAAAAAAACCGGAAATGTAGATCAGGAAAGCGAGGAACAATATCTTTTTGTATCCGACCCGATCGGCAATAGCACCGGTAATAATGGGCAAAAAGTAGAGCAGCATAGAGCCTGTTCCCATGATAATTCCCTTTTGTTCCGGAGTAAAACCCATTGCGCCGGTTTCTTTCGAACCAACCAGGAAAAGGCCGAAGCCCATATAAAATCCATACCAGGCATATCGTTCGAAGAGTTCGATCAAATTTGAAATCCAGAAGATGCGGGGATATTTCTTGAAAACCTGAAGTTTAGACATGAAGTTTTGCTTAAAAATAAAGGGGTGAAAAGTAGTAAAAAAAGCCACAGTTTGAATGTCCAACGATTTGAAAGAGGATGTTCGGAAAAGGATGCTTTCGCCAACTTCAGTTGCTATTCATTCGTTTAATGATGACTTTAAGAATAATTAACGAAATCGTCGATTAATGCAAGTCAATAAAAACAAAGCTTTTACTATTTTTGTTCTTCTTATTCAAATCAGAAGTCGTGGAATTTCAGCTAATAAGGCCGGTATTTTATTTCCGGCATTTTCTTTGATATTTCAGACTTCAGTTTTTACAGTATTAATTAACAACACTTTATAGATGAAATTTTCAAAAGCAAAAAAGGCAGGGATAGTTGTTGTGGGAATATTAGTTTTTGCCATCGGCTTTTACAGCTTTAAACAAGACGACAAAAATTTTCAGATAGCCAAGAACCTCGATGTTTATTACACACTTTTCAGGGAATTAAACTTGTTTTACGTGGATGATGTAGATCCAAACAAACTGGTTAAAACCAGTATTGAAAAGATGCTTGAATCACTCGATCCTTACACCAACTACATTCCCGAAGACGATATTGAGGATTTCAAGTTTATGACAACCGGTGAATATGCCGGAATTGGTGCTTTAATCAGCAAACAGAATGGCAAGATTGTCGTTTCTGAGCCTTATGAAGGATTTCCGGCACAGAAAAGTGGACTAAAAGCCGGCGATGTATTGCTCGAAGTAGCCGGAAAATCGACAGAAAAACTATCTACCGAAGATGTGAGTGCATTGCTGAAAGGGCCTGCAAGCAAGCCTGTTGTAGTGAAAATTCAACGATATGGGCAGAAAAAATCGATGGATATTGAGATTATCCGCGAGAAAATCCAGATCGATCCGGTACCATATTACGGAATGCTCAATAAGGAAACCGGGTATATTCGCCTGTCGAATTTCACGGTGGATTGCACCGAACGGGTAAAAATTGCACTGATTGATCTGAAGGAAAGGCAGGGAGCAAAATCGCTGGTACTTGACTTGCGCTCAAATCCAGGAGGATTGCTGATTGAAGCTGTGAGACTCGCCAATCTTTTCGTTCCCAAAGGACAGGAAATTGTGAGTACGCGGGGAAAAGTAAAACAATGGGACAAAATTTACAAAGCGGAGGAAAATCCAATTGATACCGTGATGCCAATTGCCGTGCTGGTAAACCGAGGTTCGGCTTCAGCTTCTGAAATTGTGGCCGGTGCCATTCAGGATCTCGATCGTGGAATCATCATTGGAACCCGAACTTTTGGTAAGGGATTGGTACAAACCACCCGCGACCTGAGTTACAATGCCAAACTTAAAATTACCACAGCCAAATATTATATTCCCAGCGGACGCTGTATTCAGGCACTCGACTATACACACCGCAATGAAGATGGCAGTGTGGGAGTAGTTCCTGATTCACTGATTTCAAAATTTACCACGAAAAAGGGCCGGATTGTATTTGACGGAGGCGGCGTTTTTCCGGATTTATCTGTTGCGTCTGAAACCCTGAGTAATTTAACAATGAACCTGGCAACGCAGTCGAAAATTTTTGATTTTGCGACTTACTTCAATAGCAAAACTGAAAAAATATCTTCTCCTGAAGAATTTACAATAAGTCCGGAAGTGTATGCCGACTTTGTTCAGTTTGTTAAAAATCAGGATTTTAAATACGAATCGAAAACGGAAGAGAAATTGGACCAATTGCTCGATGTAGCTAAAAAGGAGAAATATTACGATATCTCAAAAGATGAATTCGAAACGCTGAAAGTGAAACTTGGCCATAATCTCGAACAGGATTTGGAGCATTTTAAAGTTGAAATTTCTGAATTGCTGGCCGACGAAATTGTTTCGAGATACTTTTATCAAAAGGGAGCCATCAAAGCCGCTTTGCGCGACGATTCGGATATAAAGAAAGCCTTAGGTATTATCAATACTCCTGATAGCTATGCTTCAATATTTGACAAGGGAAGAGTGATTAAAGCCAATTGAGCTGAAAAGATAAAATAAAAGGCATAAAAAAACCCGGTACAGTTGCCTGTACCGGGTTTTTTGCTTCGGGTTTTACAAACCAAATATCTGAGGATACAGAACTGCAAGAGTCAAAGTCACAACAACAAGCAGGCCTAAACCGAAAAAAAACAGTAAAACGCCTATCTGGTAACGTTTGTTTGATTTTACCAGTTCAGTAACGGAGTTAATCTTATGAATTTTATTAACCATCTTCTGGAGTGCCATCTGGTCTTTTACGATATAATCGTAAGCACCGTATTTCATACTGTTAATGGCAATGTCAATGCTATCCTGACCTGAAAGAAAAATAAATTCAACTTCAGGATTCGTTTTTTTTGCTTTGATCAGCACCTCAATTCCGGTCATACCATCGAGGAGGTAATCCTGAATAATGATATCCGGATTTTTATGCATATTGTTTAATGCCTCCTCACCTGAAAGGAAGGATTCAACATTAGTTAATTTATTGGTCTTTAGGTAGCTGACGACTAACTTATTGTACATTTGGTTGTCTTCAACAACAAATATCAGAGGATTCTTAGAGTTTGGCATAGCGTAATAATAAGTACATTTTCAAATCGCTTTTCCGGAGTTTTGGCTTTTGTTTTTACAGTTAAAAACTCTGTATTTCTCCGTTTTACAGATTAGATCAAAATTAGAAAAAAAACTGATACATTCTAAAATTTATTATTTAGAACGATAGTTTTTTGTTTTTGGTACGCTCACCAGCTGGTTTTATCTCATTTATTGAATATTTCTGGCCCTTATTTTTCTGCTTCAGGATAATTCCGGCTTTTTCTTTTTTTATCCGATGCGAAACTGCCTAACTTTTCTAATTTTACTACCGTTAAAAAAGAAATTTTATTTTTTTGTCAACTTATTTCATTTGAGGACATTCTATGAGTGAGCACAATAATTCAGACAAGCGACTTTTTCTCTTAGACGCTTATGCGTTGATCTACCGATCGTATTTCGCATTCATTAAAAATCCGCGATTCAATTCCAAAGGATTGAATACCTCGGCCATGCTTGGTTTTGCAAATACCCTCGAACAGTTGCTTAACGATCAGAAGCCGACGCACATTGCAGTTGTTTTCGATTTGAATGTACCCACTTTCCGGCACGAAATGTTCGATGCCTACAAAGCCAACCGTGAAGCAATGCCCGAAGATCTTCAGAAATCAATCCCATATATCCGGAAGATAATTGAAGCGTATCATATTCCGATACTCGAAAGGGCAGGTTTTGAGGCCGATGATGTGATCGGAACTTTGGCAAAAAAAGCTGAAACAATGGGGTATACCACCTATATGATGACTCCGGACAAGGACTACGCGCAATTGGTTTCAAAAAATATCTTCATGTATAAACCATCGCGAGGTGGCGAACAACCTGAGATCTGGGGAATACCTGAAGTTTGTGAGAATTTTCAGATCGATGAGCCGTGGCAGGTTATTGACGTACTTGGACTGATGGGCGATTCGTCCGACAATATTCCAGGATGTCCGGGTGTGGGTCCAAAAACTGCCATGAAGCTGGTTTCGGAATTTAAATCGGTTGACGGTCTTTACCAAAACATCGATTCGCAAAAAGGAAAACTGAAAGAAAACCTGGTTGAATTTGAACAACAGGTGCGCATGTCGCGAAAGCTTGCCGAAATAATTCTGGATGTTCCGGTTGAGTTTGACGAGAATAGACTCATCATGGAAGAGCCGGATTTTGAGAAATTAAATGAACTGTTTGCCGATCTGGAATTCAGGCAACTGATTCGTAAACAAGTAGAAAAACCGAAACCTGTTTCCGATGCCCAATTCGAACAAGGATCTTTGTTCGAATCGTTAAATCCTGTTCCTGAGATAATACCGGCTGCGTCAGCCAAGCTGGACTCAATTCATACAATTCCTCATCAATACTACCTGATTGAAACGGCTGAGCAGCGCGCCAGTTTACGCGCAGAACTTTCGGTACAGAAGGAGTTTTGCTTCGATACCGAAACCACCGGACTGGATACCATGACAGCTGAATTGGTCTGTATTTCTTTTGCCTTTCGAAGTCACGAAGCCTATTGCGTCAAATTGCCTGCCAACCGCCAGAAAGCAACCGAAATTGTTCAGGAATTCCAGCTGGTTTTTGGTGACAAAAAAATCCTGAAAATCGGACAGAATATTAAATTCGATCTTTCCATTTTGAAAAATTACGGACTCGAAATTGGCGGACCACTTTTCGATACCATGATTGCTCATTACCTGATTCAGCCTGACATGCGTCACAACCTGGACTATTTGTGCGAGCAATACCTGAATTTCCAAAAGATTACGACGGACACCCTGATTGGCGGCAAAGGTTTGTTCCAAAAGACAATGCGCGATGCCAGTCCGGAGCAGTTACGCGATTATGCATGCGAAGATGCCGACTTTACACTGCAATTAAAATTTGTTCTCGAAAAAGAACTGAACGCCAGCAGTACCCGGAAACTTTTTGATGAAATTGAAATGCCGCTGATTTATGTTTTGGCCGATATGGAACGTGCAGGAGTCAATTTAAATACTTCCGAATTAAAAATCTATGCCGAAGTTTTAAGAAAGCAAATTATAGAAGTTGAAGGTGAAATCATTCAAATGGCTGGTGAAAATTTTAATGTCTCGTCGCCTAAACAATTGGGAATCATTTTATTCGAGAAACTAAAAATCGATCCGAATGCCAAAATGACCAAGACCAAGCAATATTCGACCGCTGAAGAAACGCTCGAAAAACTTTCAGATAAACACCCGATTATTGCCAAAATTCTCGAATTCAGAGGTTTGAAAAAGTTGCTTTCAACTTACGTCGAGGCTTTGCCATTGTTGATTAATCCGAATACAAAAAAGCTGCACACTTCATACAATCAGGCCATTGCTGCAACGGGAAGACTGAGTTCGACCAATCCGAACCTTCAAAATATTCCGATTCGCGACGAAAACGGGCGTGAACTGCGCAAAGCGTTTATTCCATCCGACGATCTGCACACTTTCCTTTCTGCCGACTACTCGCAAATCGAATTGCGCATCATGGCTGCTCTGAGCAAGGATGAACAGATGATGGAAGCTTTCCGAAATAATCAGGATATTCATTCCATCACCGCTTCCAAAATTTATAAAATTCCGCTGGAAGAAGTTACTTCAGATATGCGCCGGAAAGCCAAAACTGCCAATTTCGGAATCATCTACGGCATCTCGGCGTTTGGTTTGTCAGCACGGCTGAATATCCCGAGGACCGAAGCCAAAGAACTGATCGACGGCTATTTCGAGAGCTTCCCGGATATCAAAAAGTACATGGATCTTAGCATTGAAAATGCTCGCAGCAAAGGATTTGTAGAAACAATCATGGGCCGGAAGCGATACCTTGCTGATATTAATTCAGCGAATGCGGTTGTGCGCGGAATGGCTGAGCGAAATGCCATCAATGCGCCAATTCAGGGTTCTGCGGCCGATGTGATCAAAATAGCCATGGTGAACATTTGGAGGGAGATCAGCAAACAGAAGCTAAAATCCAAAATGATTCTGCAGGTACACGATGAGTTGAATTTTGATGTTTGGAAAACCGAGCTGGACCAGATGAAAGCCATTGTCAAACATGAAATGGAAAATGCTGTAACCATTGGCGTACCGCTGACCGTTGAAATGAATAATGGAGATAATTGGCTGGATGCACATTAGCATCAGGATAAAGAAATTAGTCATTTGAAAACGAGGAAAAAGGGAAAGAGGAAAGAGGAAAAATACCGAATTCAAATTTTCCCCAGTAATTTTTTAAATGCCGAAAGCATGCCTTTTTCAATGGCAGCAAATTCCATAATGTCCTTTCCAACGTATACAAACATCATCGACAATTTGATATTTCTGGCGGCCAATTCTTCATAAAGACCTGATTTATGTAACCGGTATGCTTCACGCATTCGCCGTTTCAGAAGATTTCGTTTTACCGCGCGTTTAAAATTCCGCTTCGAAACGGTGAATGCAGCCTGAATTGGATGGGACTCCAATGAATCCGTTTTCAGGAAAACAACTTTGAGCGGATAGGCCAAAAAGGATTCGCCGGAGGTAAATAATTCCCCGATGATTTTTTGGCTGCAAAGCCTTTCTTCCTTATGAAATGTGAATCCTTCCATCGTTCTAAAATACAACAAAAAAGGGGAAACTGTATTTCCCCTTTTCATATTCCTTATATATGTAACTTATTGTCCTTTGTTGTGCTTTTTGATGAATTGTTCCAGTGCCATAGTCATCGATGGGGCTTCAGCTGTCGGAGCTTCAATATCGAGTCTTAAGCCAGCCTCAATAACAGCTTTTGCGGTCGCTGGTCCGAAGCAGGCAATTTTAGTTTCATCCTGTGTAAATGTCGGAAAATTCTGAATCAATGAATGAATTCCGGAGGGACTGAAGAAGACAAGAATGTCGTAATTTACATCTTTCAGGTCCGACAAATCGCTGCTAACCGTATTGTAAATAATTGCTTTGGTGTAGAAATAACCTGCTTTATCGAGCAAGGAAGTAATTTCAGGCTGACCAACCTGTGACAAAGGCAACAAGAATTTTTCCTCTTTATGCTTTTTCATCACATCAATCAAATCTGCAAATTTACCTGCACCGTAGAAAATTTTTCGTTTGCGGTAAACGATGTATTTCTGAAGATAAAATGCAGTTGCTTCTGAATTGCAAAAGTATTTCATTGAATCCGGAATAGCCAGACGAAGCTCTGGACAGATTCTGAAAAAATGATCGATGGCAGTGCGGCTGGTAAAAATAACTGCTGTATGATCAAGTATTTGTACTCTGGTTTGCCTGAATTCTTTGGCGGAAACACTTTCAACCTGAATGAAAGGACGGAAATCAACTTGAACGTTGTTTTTCTCGGCCAAATCGAAATAAGGTGATTTGACAGTGTCAGGTTTTGGCTGCGATACTAATATTTTCTTGATCTTCAAGGTGTTTTCTTTTTATGTAATTCTGTTCAACATCTAAATCGATAAAAGAACGTAGATTAAAACCAATGGTAAAAATTCAAGGGTACAAAGGTATAAAATCAAATATGAAATTGAAAAATGTTTTTTTAAGAAAATTTTAGCCCCTCTAAATAGCGAAACGAGATAGAAAATGGCAATAACAGCAAGGCCTGCATACAAAATTGGTTGCGCATTTGTCAAAGGAATAAACGCTATTGTAGCAGTAACAGGCATTAAAAATAATCCCAGAACACGATTGTAAACTGTTATACTGAAGAGATATTCCTGAACCTCAGTTTTGCTTTCGGTTAAAATTCCGATGATATAATAAATGGTCTTTTTTGCCAGAAAATAGGTGATTACAATTCCCAGACAAATCAGGTAAGTATAGTAGGTCTTTGTTGCTCCAAGATTAATCTTAAATAAATTGAGAAACTGATACCCGAATAAGGCCAGAATCAGGCTGAAAACCAGATCGAGCCGGAATGAGGCGTGGAACAGGTTGAAATAGCGCTCGCGGAATGTGCGGGTAAATGTGGAATAATTGATGGTTGACTGAATCAGCTGGCTCAGGTATTTATTGAAAATCAGCCTCACCGATGCAAACAAAAGAAATGAAATCAGCAAAACACCAACCAGCCAGTCGGGATTCGACCGGAGAACCTTTTTGCCCGGATAAACCACCTCGACTTTTTTCAGAACCGTGTAAAGCGAATCATAAGGAAGCGGTTGAATCAGTTCTTTCTGATAATCAAAATTACTGATGTATGGCGTTTTGAACTGCGACCATTCCTGCTTGTAACCAAAGATTATCAAACTGTCGGGCGCAATGTAATTGGCGTTTAGCGAGTCGAGAACTGTGGAATCGAGCAGGTTAATCTTTTGTGATGTGAGTTCGTTTTGAAAGGCATTTGTTCCCAAAACGGTTTGTTTCAAATTCAGGTTAGAGCTTACAGAGTCTGATTTGAATGGATTCGATTGCATACCGCCCGCCAATTGTATAAGTTTGTGACGGCAAAAGTAGTGATTAATAGCTTTTATTTTCTCACTTCGTCAGGCTAATTCAATAAATTTAAATTTCAATGATTCAAAATACTATGAAAATATACCAGGCTCCGCTTCAGGGATTCACCGATTTTACCTTTCGTAAAGTGCTTTCAGAGGTGTTTGGCGGAATCGATAAATATTTCATTCCTTATTTGTCATACGGCAAAGGAAAGGAAATTAAGAAATCACAATTACGTGAAGTCTTTCCTGAAAATAATGTGGATTTGCCTGCTGTTCCGCAGGTTCTGTTTTCAGATCGGCAGGAGCTTTTTGATTTGGTATCGCTGTTGGTCGAATCAAATTATAAGGAGATTAACCTGAATTTGGGATGTCCGTATCCGATGGCAACCAACAAGGGCAGGGGAGCAGCCTGGCTCGAAAAACCTGAGGCACTGAACGAAATACTTCAGCAACTTTTTAATCAGGGATTTCCGGTAAAATTTTCAGTAAAAATGCGTGCAGGACTGATCAATGATGCGGATTTCAGGGCGACTCTGAATACTTTAAACCAGTTTCCGTTGGAAGAAGTCATTTTCCATCCTCGAACGGCCAGCCAGATGTATTCAGGAAAACCGAATCCGGTTTTGTTTGCCGAAGCGCTTTCTATAGTAAAACATCCTTTGGTGTATAATGGCGATCTGTTTTCGGAAGCCGACCTTCAGGCGATAAAAATCCTGATTCCTCAGCAAAATAGTTTCATGATCGGCCGTGGTTTGCTGATTAATCCTGAACTGCCATTCCAGCTAAAAGGTGGAATTCTGGAAGCGAAAGAACTCCGGAAGAAAAAGAAGGAATTTCACGATAAGTTACTGGAAGCCTATTCAGCCAGATTGGAAGGAAGTGGCCACATTCTGATGAAAATGAATCAGTTCTGGTCGTATTTCAGCGAATCGTTTGAGAATCCACATAAAACGATGAAATTGATAAAAAAATCGGGAAGCCTGCTTAAATACAATGCTGCTGTCGTTGAGATCTTTCGGAATTATTGATGTTTTGCCTGTTGATCACCTCAGATTTTTAAAGCCTTTTTCGATTTCATCGGCCAGTCTTTCAAAAACTATTTCGAAGGGTGCTTCACCGTTGATAATGGCTACATCGTGGATTTCCTTGTACTTATCGAGAACAGGAATTGTTTTCTCTTCATGTTCCTTCAGTCTTCGTACAATTTTCTCGGTACTGGTGTCATACGGCTTACATTGGCTGGTTTTGCTGCGTTGGTCAAGTCTGGAAATCAACTCAAGTGTACCAACCTGAATGTCAATTATTTTACTGATGGTGGAATTGTGCTTTTTCAGGATGCCATCTAAAATATAGGATTGAACCAGAGTTCTTGGAAACCCTTTAAAAATGAATCCTTTAACTGTTTTTGAATTCTTGATTTTTTGCAGAATTAAAGGAACCACAATTTCATCAGGAACTAATTCTCCGTTTTCATAGATTTCAGTAATTCGCTTGCCTAATTCAGTTCCGGCGGCTATTTCTTCCTCGAGCATTCTTCCCGTTGAAATATATTCCAGACCGTATTTTCTGGATAGTTCAATGCCCTGAGAACCCCGTCCGCAGCCAGGATAACCAAAAATTACCACGTTCATCAGCTTTTTACTCAATTCCTGATTGATGATGTCCTCAATTTGAGTGGTAACTTCTTCCACTTCTTGGTTTCCGTCAATAGCAATATAATTTCCTTTTTCCTTATAGTAATTAAGCACAGGTAATGTCTTTTCTTCATATTCTTTCAATCGGTTCCGGATAACCAATTCATTATCATCCGACCGGCCCGATGTTAAGCCCCGGTTTAATAGCCGAGCTACCGATTCGTCTTCCGGCACTTCTATGCTGATCAGGCAGTTAAGCGAAGTGTGGAGTTTAATCATTAAACCTTCAAGAATGTATGCCTGAATGTAGGTTCGGGGAAATCCGTCAAATAGGAATCCGCTTGCCTGCGAATTTTCCTTGATTGTTTTTTCGAGTATCTGAACGATTATCTCATCAGAAACCAGTTTCCCGGCAGCGATGATGCTTTTTGCTTCCAGTCCCAGTTTGGTCTCTTCGGCAAGTTCTTTACGCAGCAAATCTCCTGTTGAAATGTAAAAAAGGTCGTATTTTTCAATTAAAAAGGCAGACTGAGTTCCTTTTCCGGCACCCGGAGGGCCGAACAATGCGATGTTTATCACGGGCTTGGTTTTTATTCACCCGAAAGGTAAATAAACTCCTGCAATTACTAAACAAAAGAATAAGTATTATTCAGCATGATTCAGGACTGGCAATGGTAATCTTCGGTTTTCTGAAGATCAGTTATTATGAAACGAGCATGTTCTGTAAACACAAACACGGATGAATATTTCACATGCGAGTTCCATACGGCCAAAAAAAAACAAATTATATTCGGATGAAACTAAAATACAATTCATAGGAATGCATCCATTGTTTAACTCCTGAAACTTCACTTTTCTTTTGGATAATCACTTCATTCCTTTATCTTCGCCTCCGATAACACGAATATCTAAAATAGTAACACATGTCGGTTTCCCGTTTTGGTGTTTCGCTCGAAGAAGAACTGTTGACAGCGCTCGATCAGTATGTTACTGAGAACAATTTTTCGAACCGGTCGCAGGCCATCCGCTACCTGATTGAGAAAAACCTGGTGGAGCAGAAATGGAAATGCGACAATTTGGTGGCTGGTGCAGTGGTCATGGTTTACAGCAGCCAAAAGCCCGAAATACGCACCCGCTCTGCCGAATTTCAGTTGCAATACCGCGATGTAGTGATTGGTGTTCAGCAGTTTAATCTGAGCGATCAAAACGGCATGGAGATTATCGCGGTGAAAGGTGCATCGCGCCGGTTAACTGAACTGTCGGACAAGCTAATAGGCATCAAAGGCATTCAGCATGGCAAACTGATCATGAGTAAAACGGAATAATTTGAATATGAACGAACTTCATTCTGACTTGCAAGAAAAACTCAATAGACTTGAACATTGGTTCGGACAACGGAAAGGTTCCATTGTGGCCTTTTCCGGAGGAATCGATTCGACACTTGTCCTTTACCTGGCGCGTAAATTTCAGGGAAAGGAAAATGCGATTGGTGTCATTTCCAATTCGGAAAGCCTGAAAAATAAGGATTTTAACTTAGCTCAATCATTCTGCAAAGAATTTGACATCCAGCTGCTTGTTATAAAAACCAATGAGCTGACTGATTCGCGTTACAGCGAAAATCCGATCAACCGGTGTTTCTTCTGCAAAGATCACCTGTTTCACGACCTTCAGGAGTTGAAAAAAGATTATCCCGGATTTGAGATTCTGAGCGGGACTAATTTCGATGATTTGGGCGACTATCGGCCGGGAATTGACGCCGCACAAAAGAATCAGGTTATTTCTCCGCTGGTCGATTGCAAAGTTACCAAAGAGGAGATTCGGGAGATTGCCCGGCATTTCGATCTGCCCAACTGGAACAAACCTGCAAGTCCATGTTTGAGCTCCCGTATTCCATATAATCAGGATGTGACATTGGAAAAACTCCGGCAAATTGAAGCCGCCGAAGACCTTTTGAATAGCTATGGTTTTGAAGATGTCAGGCTTCGCCACTATGGAACCTACGGTAAAATTGAAGTTCAGAAAGGTGATTTGGAGAAACTTTTACCCATCCGGGAAAAGGTGATCGGAGAAATCAAAAAGTTCGGCTTTGACCGCATCGAGATTGACGAAGAAGGCCTGGTTTCAGGGAAGTTGAACCGGGTTTTGAAATTGGAAATCCAAAAAATTGATAACAAATGAAACTTCCATGACAAAAATTTGGACAAACAACTTTTCCTGATTATTTATCGGGAGAAGGATAATTATAAAAACACAAATGATGACATCGCTTTTTTTAAGCCTCACCCTTCGCCTGCCTGCCGCAGGCAGGGGGGAGGTTTGGAGGGGGCTTCAAATTAGAAAAGATATGCGAATTCTTTATTACGATTGTTTCGCCGGAATCAGCGGAGACATGAATCTGGGCGCCATGATTGACCTTGGAGTTGATCCTGAATACCTGAAAACCGAACTTCAGAAATTGAATATTGAAGGTTTTCATCTTGAAGTTCAACCCGACATCCGGAGAGGAATTTCAGGAATAAAAGCTACCGTGGTCATTGAAAATCCGGAGAACGAAAAGCACCGCCATTTGCGACATGTCGAAGAATTGGTCAATCAGAGCTCTCTTTCGGATGCGGTTAAAACCAAATCACTTCAGATTTTCGACCTGATTGCCATTGCCGAAGCAAAAGTTCACAACATCAGCA
>CAIPKZ010000142.1 GCA_903865775.1 uncultured Prolixibacteraceae bacterium
GACAGATGTAATCCAGTTTAATGCCCTCATGTTTCTCCAAACCCTGAATCACATCTGCTGAAAAACGTGCAAAATCATCGTACCGGTCTTCTTTCAGATTAAAAGTTGCACCACGACCGGTGTTTGTCGCCAAACCATTTTGAGTCCAGTAAACCGGAGCCGAAAGAATAAATCCAAGAAACTGATCCACACCACGTTGTTTGGCCAGTTGCAAAAAATTTCGCTGACCTTTCTGTTTGGTCCAGTCATAAGTTCCATCGGGAAGCAGAAAGCATTCCGTGCGATTCCATTCACTGCCAATACCGCTTGCTTCGCCTTGTTCAGCACTTCCGGCGCCAATGTTGAAACGCCAGAGCGAAAGTCCGATTCCTTTTGGTTTTCCCTTTGCATCATTTTCGACACTAAAAAGCCAGTCGGCAATTTTTTCCTGTTTCTCTTTGGGCCACAAACCGATAAACTGCATACTCCAGCCATCAGACGCGCTGAAATTATCCATGGTTTGATAGGTCACATCGCTATTCACCACAAATTTGCAAACATCGGGTTTCGACGGTTCATGTTTACCCAGATCCTTTTCTTCTGCGCTACATGAAAGCGAAAAAATGGTAACTGCTGTTACAAGAATGACTTTCAGCGACCTGTAGTTTCCAAGTAACGTTTTTGCTGAATGTGAATGGATTAGGTTCATGGTATATGGTTTTTTACTGAATTGTCGATTTTCTTACAATTACTTTTTGGGATTCTATAGTGATTCCTTTGGGATTGGTCCTGAAGGTGTAGTTGTCTGCTCCATGTCGGATGTTGATTAACTTTCCATCAAAGAAGCGGGAAGAATCTGCCAGGTATGGTTTTAATTCTCCATGAACAGATGGCTTGTATCCCATAAGTCCGTCAATGATGGCGTTGGCATAATCAGAACCTGAAAGCAAAAACGAAGCTCCTGCCCTTGCCCCAATCCGGTTAACATGATCAACTGATCCAACCGGGACTAAAAATTCAATGGCCTGTCCCATTCCTGATTCCACAAAAGCATTTCTGAAATTACTCAGAATGGTTTTGGCTTTTTCGAATTGACCCAAATCGGCAATGGCCTGCACTGTCATCGCAGGCCAGCCAATATAGCAGCCCACCGGTCCATGATCTGAACGATCGGAATTTAGGGCTGCCTGATCTTTCTGCGACATGGCACGCATATAATCTGTTTGAGTCAATAATTCGGTTTCAACAAAGCGGATCATCTCGTTTTTCATCTCAGGCGAAAGGTCATCCTTCATGGTCGATCCGATCGTCAGAAAATCGTAACTGTGCCGGCTTACCACTGACTTCCCGTCAGGATATTTAACCCGCCAAACTCCTTCTCCGGGAACATAAAGCGCTTTTACTTTCGCTGCCAGCAGATCAGCTTTTTCAAGCAAAACCGTTGCATTTTTTCCTTTTCCGAAAGTTTTGTCGTATTCAGCCATGCTTCGCAACATCCAGACATTCTGTGCATTCATGGCCGGAACAAAATGTATATAATCGGGAATAGCCTCGAAAAACGACCAGGGATTGTTGCCGTAATCGGCTAATCCAAAGTCTTTGTTAAAACGCTTTTCCCAACTGGTGGATATCCTGTAGAGATGTTCTAATATTGATTTCCCGTTGTATTCGGTCTTGAGAAAGTCAAAATCCTTGTTAATCCGGATGTAGCTGTCTATGATCCTGAAAAGTGCGTAATCATTAACCGCATACCAGTGATTCACAATCTTTCCGGTATTGTAGTCGATCGCATTTCCCTTGTCAATATCCACATTCAGGCACATTTTTATAAATGCCTTCATGCCTTTCGGTTCAAGCAGGGCATACATATCGGCAAACTGCGACATTTCCCAGAAATAAGCCTGATTAAATGCCCATTCGTTGTTCGAGCCAAAAGCGATATCCAAAGTTGGATAAACCTTGTTCTGTTGTGTTTCAAGAAAACTTACGATGGACAGGTAATAAATTTCGTACAGGTTTTTATCAGAAGTCTCAAAGGTTGGCAGATAGCCCGAATAGCTTGGGTTTCCGGGTGTAAAAACATCTTTCCATCGTTTTTCCCAAAGCGATTTCGCCTCATCAAATGTTTTGGAGAAATCGTTGCTCCACGCTTTTGCATTCGTTTGGGCGAGATTGGCATCGCTGTCAATATTTAAAACATACGATATCGTCCTTCTTTCTCCCGGATTTAACCGAATGTTCCAGATTGCATCAGCGTTTTCCCCGTTGTTTTGAATCGTATCTGGTTTATTGGCAAACGAATAGGCATATTTATTTCCGGAGTAATTGATACAGACCTGATCTTTGGTACTATTTTGTATTTTCCCGGCAACTAGTTCCATTGAAAGCGGGAGCAGGACAGAATAATCCGTTTTGTTTTCAAAGCCAATCTGCATCAGCACAGCTTTATTCTCAAAAACCAATCGCATCGTGGTCGTCAGATCAATTCCGTTAAAAGTGGCTGCGTTGACAATTTGGTAGGGATACCATTTTGATTTTTGACTGAAAATTACTGATCCGTCTACACTTAAAGTTCCGGCGGGTTTTACCAATTTACTGCCAGCCAGAAATTGGGTTTCAAGCGCTCCCAGTCGTTTCGAGCCCCGAACACTTCCACGAAAATTTCCGATCGCCGGATAACAGGCCAATGTCTTTGAATCAACCGTTTGACCAGCAAGAACGTCCAATTCAGGAATTCCGGAATAGTATATTTCCTGACAGGCATTCATTTTGATTTGATCAATCAGAAAACCCTCGATCATGTCTCGCTGATCGCCCTGTTTGTCGACAACCACTTTGCACAATTCTTCGGCGAATTCAATCGTGTGATTTCCGGCGTCAACAGATAGTCCGGGGATTTTCACCTCCACCCATTTCATGTGATCGGTCAGCCGCGTTTCTGCCGGAACCCAATAATCAGCATATTCA
Organism: uncultured Prolixibacteraceae bacterium; assembly: GCA_903865775.1. GTDB lineage: Bacteria > Bacteroidota > Bacteroidia > Bacteroidales > Prolixibacteraceae > Aquipluma. The sequence continues at coordinate 2,947 of CAIPKZ010000142.1, forward strand.
CGTGATGCAATTTCACGTCCGTCAAGCTTAACTTTTAGCGTTCCGCTTTCCAAACGCGATGCTGCAAAAGCGAATGAAACATCTATTTTCCCTTTCTTTTCGGTCCTGAAGTCCTGGCGGACGGACGATTTCTGGTCAGCTTTTGCAGGCAACAACAAACATTGAAAATTGGAGAATGGGAAAAGACGGGTGTGATTGATTACTGAAACGGGAGAATCAATCGTCCATCCCGGTAATCCGGCTGTCTGATCAATCTTCAGGCTTAATTCATCGGTAATCGGATACTCAAAATCGCCGTTTTTCAGAAGATTTTGTGGGTAACCCATAAGCGAGGTGAGTGCTAAGAGGAAAGGAAGACTTAGTTTAATGATCACGTTCATATTCATGTTGCCAGGAAACTAATATTCATTATTTAGGTTTGTTTAAGTATCAGAGTGCAAATTTTGCCAATTCAAAAATTTATCACTTTCGTTATTGCATATTTTCCTTTTGCTATTGTAACATGATATTGATATTGTCACAATTGGACTATTATTGATGCAATTTACCATCATCATATTTTCAATTTTCATACTTTTAGAAAATATAGGAAACAGTCAAAGAAGGAGTGATGACTAAAAATTATAAACAGATTGTATTAAAGGCATTCGAAATGAAATCAAAACTATTTTTATCCGGAGTTTTTTTATTGCTGCTTTGCTTATCCGGAGAGTGCAATGACCTATCCAAAAGCAAAATTCAACGCTTTCAAGTTGATGGAAAGAATCGGGAATATTTGCTGCATATTCCCAAAAACCTGCCTGAAAATGCTGCCTTGGTTTTCGTTTTGCATGGCTATACCGATCATGCCCAAAACATGATGAACACAACAGAAATGAATAAAATTGCTGATAAAAATGGCTTTGCCATTTGTTATCCACAAGGATTGACAGATGAAAGAGGCAATACTTTTTGGGAAGTCGGCTACACCTTTACGCAAAGTAAAAAAGTGGATGACGTAAATTTTCTTTCCGAATTGGCTGTTCATTTACAAAATGAATTTAAACTCTCCAGCCAAAACACCTTTGCAACCGGAATGTCGAACGGCGGTGATATGTCGATAATGCTTGCATGTGAAGCGCCGGAAGTGTTTAAAGCAGTGGCTCCGGTATGTGGCTGTATGATGAAATGCAATTTTGAAGCATGCAACTCAACAAAACCTATCCCGGTTTTTTTGATTAACTCCACCGCAGACAGCACAACCTACTGGAATGGAGATATGTTGGACAAGCAAGGTTGGGGTGCATATTTGCCTGTAAAAGAAAATCTTGACTTCTGGATTAAAAAGAATCTTTGTACAAGTATTGTGACTGACACTGTGCCAGATATTGACAAAAATGATCGCAGTTATGTTATTACAGAAAAGTATTCCAGCACAAAAAACGGGAATCAGGTGTGGTTTTATAAAGTTGTAAACGGCGGACATGATTGGCCTGGCTACTCAGGGAACAAGGATATTAATGCCAGTCAGGAAGTTTGGAACTTCTTCAGTTTGTTTATTAAGCCATGATAATTAGTTCATTGACTTCTCTTAATCTGATATAGCTATATCGGAACAGATAATTTTCAGGGATCAAATCCTGAAATAAATTCCAAGCAGCCTGTTTTCTTAAGTTTAGAAAAATACTTAAATCGATATATGACAAATAAAAATTCACTTTCAACTTTACTATTTTCTTCTGGAATGGCAACATTTTACTGGCATTCAGGCTAAATGAAGATTTTCCGACTTATTTCCTTTGGCTACTTTTATATATTTACCTTTTCAAAGAATGCCCAAAATGACAAGAGACTCATACTTCATTCGCTCCATTTTCATCTCCTTTGCATTTTTGTGTGCAAGCGTTCAGCTTCAGGCACAAAAAACAGAGTCGAATCTGATTTCCAGATATTCAACCGAGCAGGGTCTTTCGAACAATACGATCCATTCTGTCTTGCAGGACAATAACGGTTTTATCTGGATAGCCACAGAGGAAGGATTGAATAAATTCGATGGCAGGAACTTTACTCATTTCGCACTGAATAATGGCCGTTATTCACTTTCTCATAATCGCACTCAAACCATGCTTTTGGCTCCGGATGGAAATGTTTGGGCTGGAACTTCAGATGGACTAAATATTTACGACAATAAATCAGACAGTATAATTAAAGTCAGGGACAACAGCAACCCGTTAAAATTAATTTATAACGACATAACTATTTTGGCTGCTGGTGCAGATAAATCCAGAACATGGATTGGAACCTACGGAAATGGTGTAAATTATTTCGATTGGAATAAAAAACAGTTTTTCGCTTTAGCCTTGCCTCCACTAACCAACATTGCAGCTCCACTCAATATCATGAGCATCCTGGAAGATGATAATAACAGGCTTTGGATCGGAACCCAAAACAATGGACTTTACCGTTATGACCCGACAGAAAAGAAAATGGAGTTTTACGATTTGCCGGAAAGTGGCCGGTATATACGTTCAATTTATCAGGACAGTTTTCGCAGAATCTGGATAGGCACTTCAAATGGTTGTTATATTTATAATGAAACAAGAAATCATTTAGATTTAATCTCATATCCTGAAGGTCTGATATCAAATTCGATAGGAGTAATAAAAGAAGACAACAATGGGAAAATATGGATTGGAACTGAATTATTTCTAATGAATTTTTCTGTAAGGTCCTTTTCTTTGAATGAGAAATTTGCCTATCAGGTAGTCGAACATGGAGAATCAACATCGAAATTAAGCTGCCCGTCAATCAATTCCATTTTTGCCGATCAGGATAATAATATCTGGTTGGGTACCGCATGGGGAGGTGTAAATATGCTCAAAGGTACTCCGTTAAAGTTCAGATTGATAAAAAATGAACCTGGAGCAGTTAATACCTTGCCTAATTCGCCCATTACGACAATTTGCCCCGACAATAAAGGGAATCTGTTTATTGCGACGATGGGCACCGATCAGATTGGGCTGTGTAAAATGAATTTATTAACCGGAGATGTTAAAGAACTGGGAGTAAACAAGAAACTATCCGGATATGTCTATCAATATATGTTATTCGATTCACAAAGCAACTTATGGATTGGCACTTACAACAGGGGATTGCTTAAAGTGGATCAGAATGGTGCAGGCTATAAACAGTTTTTATCGAATGCTGACAACCTGAATTCGCTGCCTGGCAATGACATCCGGACGATATATGAAGCAAAAGACGGAATAATTTGGATTGGCACAAGTAATGGTTTAGCCAGATTCGATCCGAAAAGCCAGACGTTTTCCAGAGTGAACTTAGCCGATAACCGAATAATTGCTATTCGATCAATTCTTGAAGCTGAAGATGGAGTTTTGTGGTTAGGTACATACGGTGCCGGAGTAATTACCTACAATTTCAAAAATCAAAAAATAAATGGGAATCCAGTCCCGGTAACTCCATATATCATCTGTGATATGTTGATTCATGGTGACAGTATTTGGCTGGCTACTTATGGCGAAGGTCTTTTTCTGTATGATCAGAAAAACAACAAAAGGTCAGTTTATACTGAATCGGAAAGGTTGTCAAGTAATTATGTGAGTTCAATAACCCGCGACAAAACAGGTAAAATCTGGATCGGAACAAGTAAAGGCATTTCGAGACTGAATCCAAAAACAAATGAAATAGAGAACTTTAGCTCAGGAGATGGTATTCAGAGCCGTGAATTTTCTGAACGTGCTGCCATATATTTACCCAACGGACTGATGGTCTTTGCCGGATTTGGCGGGTTGAATATCTTCAACCCAATGAACGTGACTAAAAATGACAAGTGCCCGCCGGTAATATTCACAAAACTTTTGGTATTCAACGAACTGATAACTCCGTCGGAGGATAAACATAAATTCTCTCCCCTGAAAGAAAACATTTCGCTGGCCAGAAAAATTGAATTAAAATACAATCAATCAGTATTCACCCTCGAATTTATGGGTATTGATTACAATGCCAGTCAGAAAATTCAATATGCTTATTTTCTCGAAGGATCAGATAAAAAATGGAATCAACTGGGGAATCAAAACAGTGTCACTTTCCGTAATCTTTTGCCGGGAGAATATACATTCAAAGTTAAAGCTTCGAGTCCCGATGCGGTTTGGAGTGACACCAATATTGCGTCAATTACCATTAGTGTAGGGTCGCCATTTTGGGCCACTGCATGGGCTTATTCCATTTATGCAGTGCTGTTTTTCATCGTGATCTATTTTGTGTGGCTATTTTTAAACATTAGGATTCAAGCAGCAAACAAGTTGAAAATAGAGCGCGCAAAACGTGAAAAAGAAGAAGAGTTGCATCAGGAAAAACTGCAGTTTTTCACCAACATTTCGCATGAATTCCGGACACCCTTGACCTTGATTATCGGGCCACTTGAAAAAATGCAGTTTGATGAACAGAACGATGAAAGGAAGTCCAATTTTAAGTTAATGCTCCGCAATGCTAACCGGCTGTTGACCATGGTTAACCAGTTGCTCGATTTTCGAAAAGCCGAAAAGGGACAGATGAAACTGAAGATTCAGAAATCGGATATGATAGCAAGTATCAAGGAAATTATTATTTCATTCGAAGATCTTAAAAAACAAAAAAACATACAACTCAACTTTATCCATCAGGAAGAAGCACTTTGGGCCTGGTTCGATACCGAGTTTTTGAATAAATCACTCATCAATTTGCTTTCGAATGCCTTTAAATTCACTCCGGATGGTGGTAGTATTTCAGTATCCACTTCAGTAACAAAAGATGCGCTGGGACACAATGAAGTTGCAATCTCGATCACTGATAACGGAAAGGGAATCCATCAAAAAGACATTCACAGCATTTTCGACCGATTCTATCAGGGCAAAGAGCAAAGTGCTTTGCAGCAGGGCTCTGGTATCGGTTTGCATCTGGTAAAAAATCTGATCGAACTTCATCACGGAACCATTGAAGCCGAAAGCACCCCAAATGTGGAAACAACTTTCCGGATTACACTTCCTATTGAAAGAAGTGCCTATTTGAAAGATGAATTAATGGAAGAAGGTGAAGTATCGCCAAAGCCTGAAATACCTGAAAAAGGTAATCCAATCCCGCAAGTCAAAGATGAATATTTGTCAGACGAAAATGTGAAAAGCACACATAAAAAGCGAATACTGGTAGTTGAAGATAATGCAGATATCCGGAATTATATCCGCAGTATTCTTGGTCCAGAATACATCGTCGAAGAAGCAGAGAATGGAGCTATTGGACTTGAAGTTGTTGCATTACATGATTTTGAACTTATTATTAGCGACATCATGATGCCTGAGATGGACGGAATTGAAATGTGCCGGAAACTTAAAAGTTCGATTGAAACGAGTCACATTCCGATCATTTTACTCACAGCCAAGTCAGAAATTGAGAATCGAATAGAAGGTTTGAGTATTGGTGCCGATTCGTATATCACCAAACCCTTTCATCCTCAACACCTTACTATACGAGTTGCCAAGTTAATTGAGCTGCGCGAAATGCTACAAGAGCGTTATAGCCGAAAAATCTCTTTAGTCGAGATGCATCAACCGGATGCAAAATCAGATTCACCGGATGAACTGTTTTTGCAAAAAACCATTTCAATTATTTTGGACAAAATGATAGAATCAGAGTTTAATGGCGATGGATTGGCTAATGAATTACGTATCAGCAGAATGGGGTTGCACCGCAAGATTAAAGCTCTTACAGGCCAAAGTACAGGGGAATTTATTCGCAATATCAGGCTGAAAAAAGCCTGTGAATTACTTAGCATTCATGGTAAAAACATTTCGGAAGTATGTTACGATGTCGGATTTAATTCGCCTTCGTATTTCACGACTTGCTTTACTGAGGTCTATAAAATGACTCCAAGTGAATATGTACGAAATGCAAAGGCATAAATGAGCTTAGTAAATGAGGGGAATTTCTGACTGGAAATTGAAGCAAAAAACTAAGTATTGTCCGAAAAAATGTCCGAAATAAAATAAAAAACCCTCTGAAAGACTTGCTATCAAAGGGTTTTATTATTCCATTATGTACCCCGGTTGGGATTCGAACCCAAGACCTACGGCTTAGAAGGCCGTTGCTCTATCCAGCTGAGCTACCGAGGCGTCCTTTTTAGCGGTTGCAAATATAGGAAATTAAGCCAACGGATAGCCTTGAATTCTGAAATTTTATTCCAAATCAGGGAATCGATCCAATCTGGATTGGAATTACCCGAATCCTTGAAAGGATCAGATCAATTCGATCTTGTTTTCTTTACAGATTGCCTTCATCTCATCGGGCCAGATACTCGACTGAATCTCACCAATATGAGCTTTCCGAAGAAAATACATACACAGGCGCGATTGACCAATACCGCCGCCAACCGAAAGTGGAAGCTCATCGTTCAGTAATCGTTTGTGCCAGTAAAGGTTTTTGCGGTCTTCGGTTCCGGTAATGGCCAGCTGTTTCAAAAGGGCATCCTTGTCCACCCGGATTCCCATGGAAGACAATTCAAGCGAAGTTTCCATAACGGGATTCCAAACCAGAATATCGCCGTTTAATCCTTTTCTGTTTCCAAAAGTTGGTGTTGTCCAGTCGTCATAATCGGGAGCGCGGCCATCATGTTTTTCGCCACCCGGAAGCACGCCTCCAATGCCGATGATAAATACTGCACCATATTTTTTAGCGGCCTCATGCTCGCGCTCTTTGATGGTAAGGGTCGGATAAAGTTCTTCCAGTTCTTCGGCATGAATAAACGTAATTTCTTCAGGAAGAATAGGTTTAATTTGCGGGAAATTCTCGGTCACAATAAACTCGGTACGCAGAAATGTCGAGTATATTTTTCGGACAATCCATTTCAAAAAATCAAGTGTCCGTTCTTCTTTGGAAATCACACGCTCCCAGTCCCACTGGTCGACATAAAGCGAATGGATATTCGTCAGTTCTTCATCGGGGCGGATGGCATTCATGTCAGTATACAATCCATAGCCCCGATCAATTTTAAGATCAGCCAGAGTCATTCGTTTCCATTTGGCCAGCGAATGAACGACTTCAGCCTTGTTATCACCTAATTCCTTTACCGGAAATGTCACAGGGCGCTCAATTCCGTTCAAATCATCGTTGATTCCGGTGCCTTTCATTACAAACAACGGAGCAGTTACGCGGCGAAGGCGCAGCTCCGACGCCAGATCCTGCTGAAAACTGTCTTTTACAAGTTTAATGGCCTTTTCAGTCTGAATCAGATCGAGTAAAGACTGGTAATTTTGGGGGATAAATAGTTTCATACAATACCAAGTTTTGGTTTTATCTTAAAAATTAAATTGTTTCTGAAATAATAATATTCCGCGTAAAAATAGTGACAAACAAATCATTTTGAAGTCTTTTTTGTCTCCAATTTTTAGTTTTACGGAAAATTCCGGATTCATTTAGAACATTTCTATTTTTGCAGGGAATTTATGCTGAAGAATCTTCCATCAAATGCGCTGCAGTTATACCTGATTAAAATTGCCAAGTGGTTTAATCTGGTGATGCCAATCGTTGTTCTCTTTTATCAGGAGAACGGATTGAGTATGTCGCAGATTTTTTTGCTGAAATCAATCTATTCCATCGCCATGGTTATTGCTGAATTGCCATCAGGATACCTGGCAGACGTTTGGGGTTGCCGCCGGACGATTCTTATGGGTGCCATTCTGGGAACAATCGGAATCATGATTTACAGCTTTTCGTCCAGCTTTGCCAGTTTTGTAATTGCTGAAATCATTCTGGGCATTGGGTTCAGCTTCGTTTCCGGTGCTGATTCCGCCATGTTATACGATTCATTAAAAGCAGAAAACCGCGAAGATGAATACATCAAATACGAAGGAAGGATAACTTCCGGCGGAAATTTTGCCGAAGCTTTGGCTGGAATCGCAGGAGGACTACTTGCCACATTTAGCTTACGAACACCTTATTATTTTCAGATTTTTGTTGCAGCCACCGCCATTCCGGCAGCTATTTTCCTGAAAGAACCACAGCATATTCTGGAAAGAACGCGTTTAACGATGAAGAAAATCATCGGGATTGTAAAACTCACTTACCTGCAGCCCGAAATGCGAAGCGCCATTCTGATTTCGTCATTAACCGGAGCTGCAACTTTAACCTACGCATGGTTTGTTCAGCCCTATTTTCAAAAAGCCGGAGTACCCGTTTCTGTTTTCGGAATCCTGTGGACCTTGCTAAATCTTACGGCAGGAATTTTCTCGATGTATTCATATCGGATAGAAAGATCATTGGGCAAAAATGGCACTCTGCTGCTGATTGTGGTCTTTATTTCACTTGGATTCATCCTGACATCCATTCAGATTTCACTGGCCGGAATTGCCATTCTGTTTGGCTTTTATATGGTTCGCGGAATTGCTACACCAGTATTGAAAGACTATATCAACCAATACACCGACTCCAAAGTCCGGGCCACCATCCTATCCGTTAGAAACCTTGAAATACGAATCATTTTCGCTTGCGTTGGTCCGGTTTTGGGTTATCTCACCGATACCTTCAGTCTGCAAACGGCATTACTTGTTGCCGGAATTGCCTATTTCGTTGCTGCAATGCTGAGTATTTGGCCAATGATAAAGCCCCACCAAAAGTAGCCTCCCCTAAATCCCCTCCAAAAGAGGGGACTTAAAAAACGCACTTAACAACTTAAACTCACGACAATGAATATCAAAACTAAAACAATCGCATTGCTTTTTAATCACCCCTCCTTCGGAGGGGCAGGGTGAGGCTTTTGGCTGAGGCTTTCTTTTTTTCATTTAAACAGCTTCCTCAACTCGTCACCCAACTTTTTAACCGATCCTTTAATTTCGTCAACCGAAGCTTTTTTCACTGTCTGTTCGATTTGCTTGCGGGCTTTGCTCAAATCAAGCGAAACTTCAGGCTTATTCATCGGCCCCTTCAGTATGACAGATGCTTCAACTGTCTTTATATTCTGCGAACCTGGCAAGATTCCAAGTCCAGTGTTGATATCAGCGCCTAAATCTTCGCGGTTCACAACAAAATCCATATTCAGGTTAATTTCGCGGGCAGCCGAAAGACTTCCGTAGATTGTTGCCTGCTGATCAGCAATATTCGTTTTAAATGGATTCAACTTCAGCTGGCCATTTTCAAATTGAAATTTAGCCGTAAAATCATCCACTTTCACATTTTTCAACTTTTCCTTTTTGATAATTCCCCGAATCTGATCAAAAACCGGTGAATCGACAATGGTTAAATTTTTAGAATTGAAGATCCCGGAACCATTCAAACTGGTTGGTACCAGATTCATTTTTTCGTTCATCACTCCTGAAAGTCCAAACTGCGTGGAGAATTTACCCTGACTCTTTCCGGCAATTGGCATGTATCGCTGAAACGTACCGATCGACTGAAACGCCGCAGGTAAATCCATATCCAGCATGCTCAGCTTAAAATCAAATACCGGCTTGTTTTTGTTATTGCTTGTGTATGAACCGGTCACTGCCAGTTTTCCCTGCAACATTTCCATAGAAAGATTGCTCAGATCCAATCGCTGGTCTTTTACCCTGACCAATCCGTTAATATTGCTGATTGGCATTTGATCGAAAATCGCTTTCTGAATAGCGGTTTGAAAGCTTATATCCAGTTTTTCAGGAACCTGAAAGGCAACCACAGAATCGCTTGGTGCCGTCTTTACTTGCGAAACAGTTTTGGGTTCAGCAACTGGTGTAGCCGCCTTCCCAATTGGCTTTTGAATGTTCGTTAATTCAGAGAAATTCATGAAAGCTGATTTCAGAATCAAATTTCCTTTTAAAACATCATTTTTGAACAGGTATGCCAGGTAATTGCTTACATCGCCCTGAAGCGAAAAATCACTTTGTCCGATCTTTCCATCAAACTGACTGATAGTTATCTGTTTGGTATTCGCCTTCACTTCTCCCCGACTGATTTCAAGCGGTTTGGTCAGCCGATTGCTTTGAATTCTGAAATTCCGGATACTTGCTTCCCCGTTAGACTGGAACTTCTCATACTGCTGTTTTTCAATGGCCGACATACGTCCTGCAAATTGTATTTTTGCTTTCATGATGCCATTCACATCCAGGCTGTCCAGAGGAATCGCCTGTTTTAAAGATGCAAAATCGATGGTTCCGCTAAAAGAAGCATTCATGTTCGGATCAGTCATGATTTCATTCAACGAGATCTGCATGTCAACCGGATTGTTTTTGATTGAAGCATGTGCCTTTTCAACATTCACTTTCAGCAAATTGAGGTCACCTTCCGGTTTACTGATCTGCGCCAAAACCTGAATGTCCTGAACCGTTTCCGGTAAATCCTGGTACTTAAAAGATGAATTGGTTACTGACAGATTCACATCAATTGCCGGATAAGTATCCTTGTAGAACAATCCTTTTACAGAGCCTTTGAATTCTGCAGCTCCTTTAATTTCGGCCTTTGCCAGATATTTTTGGTAATTTGCAGGAACCAATGCCAGAATAGTGGCGAAGTCACTTTTTTCACTCCGGAAACCCAGATCAAAAAACATACTGTCGTTCGGCATTGCAAAAGAGCCACTGATTTCGAGCGGCAAGCTGTTTACCCACAATTTGCCCTGATCGAAACTAAAACTCATTTTTTCAGAGTCGGTTTTCAACAAAGTTTTTGCTTTCAGCCTGGTATTTGAAATGTATTGTACTGAATCGTATTCAAAAATAAATTCTTCGGCTTCTGCTGTCAAATCAAGGCTTGTAACCGTTCCTGAAATATCTCCGCCGGATGTCATATTGGTGTTTACCAACCTCACTTTCATTGGCATTTGCTGATCGTCATATTGCAAATCCAAATGATTGATGTGAACATCGCTTAATTTCAGTTTAAAAGGCTCATCCGGATTAATGGGTTTGCCTGCTGCAGATGTTTTGGAGGATTCTCCTACCTTGACAATATCCCAATTTGAGTCTCCTGATTTATTTACCTTCAGATTGATTTTAGGACGATCAATTGTGAGGCTTTTCAATTCGAAACCTTTGTTGCTAATCATTTCTATCAACGAAATATGGGTTGAAACCAATCCGACTGATAAAATAGTGTCCTTTGAGAATTCATTGCTTCCAACAATGCTCAGGTTTTTAAGCTTCATTTCAACTTTTGGGAAGTTGGAAAACAAGGAAAGTTTAAAATCGGAGAATTCTATTGTTCCATTGATCTGACTGTTCAGCGTGGTTTTCACCTTGGCAAGAATCTTGTCCTGATATAAAAATGGAAGAATGACCAGTATTCCAAAAATCAGTGCAACAACTCCTGCAATGATCAGTATTTTTCGTTTCATGAATTTTCGGTTAAAATCAAAGTACGCAACATATTTAACGCAGTATGGGTGGTGCGTATTATATTTCGTTCGCGGTTATGCCTGAAAATATATTTTTTGCTGATTATTCCGGAAGGTCCTGCTACAGCGATCCAAACTGTTCCAACCGGTTTCTCCTCCGTTCCGCCATCGGGTCCGGCAATTCCGGTTGTGGCAACCGAATAATCAGAGTTCAAGACTTTCTGTGCACCTTTTGCCATCGCTTCAGCAACCTGCTGACTGACGGCACCAAAAGATTCAATTATTTCCGAAGGAACATCAAGCAGTTTGTTTTTAATTTCGTTTGAATAAGCAACCACTCCACCTTTGAAATATGCTGAACTTCCGGGGTTTGAAGTAATGAAATGAGCGATCTTTCCACCGGTACAGCTTTCGGCAACGGCCAGTGTTCTCGAAGATTCTTTCAAAAGCCGGCCAATAACCAGACCCAGGTTGTCATTGTCAAAACCAAATACATTTTCGGGAATAATGCCAAGCAATTTTTTAACCTGCCGGTCAATTTCAGCTTCAAGCTCCGATTGATCCGTTCCGTAACCACTCAGTCTTAGTCGAACCATCATCGGACTGGGAAGATAAGCCAGTTTGATAAAATCGGGCAATGCACTCTCCCACTGTTCTATTTTCTCGGCCAACATCGATTCGGGCAAACCAATCGTTAAAACTGTTTTGTGTACAATCGATTGGGTAATTCCCAGTTTTGTCAACCGTGGAAAAACTTCTTCCGTCATAATGGCTTCCATTTCGAAAGGAACTCCAGGCATCGAAACGAAAATGGTATTATTCCGTTCGAACCACATTCCGGCGGCAGTACCCGCTGAATTATGTAACACGGTACAACTTGCGGGCAACAGCGCCTGATCGGTGTTTAACTGATTGATGTTGACATTTCGGGAAGATAAAAGTGAACGGACATGCTCAAGCACTTCAGGATGAAAAACCAGTTCGGTTCCAAAATATTCGCACAAGGTATGCTTGGTGATATCGTCTTTTGTTGGTCCAAGGCCTCCGGTTATCAGCACCAGATCAGCATTTTCTTCTGCCTCTGCGAGAGCTTTCATTATATGGTCATGATTATCGTGAACCGAAGTTACCTGATACACTTCAATACCGAGCAAATTTAATTGTTGCCCCATCCATGCCGAATTGGTATCAACAATCTGACCGATTAAAATTTCGTCACCTATTGTAATTAGTTCTGCTTTCATTTTAATGATTTTAATGCATTCAATCGTTGCAAAAGAGTTGGATGCGAATAATGGAAAAATACGTAAACCGGATGAGGCAAAAGATTGCTCAGATTCTTTACTGACAATTTCTTCAGGGCCAGTGCCAGCTCGTTTGCATCGAAATGTTTTGCTGCAAAAGCATCTGCCTGGTATTCATTCTTTCTGGAAAACACATTCATTGCCATTCCCGTAATCATGGAAATGGGTGAATAGAGAATTCCAAATGCAATCAATCCGATATGGAAACTTGGAGTTTGAACACCCAAAGCCGCTGATAGTTCCGGATTACCAACAAAGAGTGAAAATAAAAAAAAGACAAATCCGGTTTGAAGAATACCCAGCAACAAACTCCAAAGCACATGCTTCTTTTTGTAGTGACCAATTTCATGAGCCAACACTGCCACAAGCTCATTGGTGGTCAAATCGTTGATTAAGGTATCATACAAAACAATCCGCTTTTTGGCTCCGATTCCGGTAAAATATGCATTGGCCTTGGTCGAACGTTTCGAACCATCAATCACATAAATATTGTCAAGTTTGAATCCTACTTTATCCGAAAATTCCTGGATCGCTGACTTTAATTCTCCTTCAGGTAGAGGTGTTTGTTTATTAAACATGGGAACGATCAGGTTTGAATAAAATAAAACCATTAATATTGAAAATCCGCTGATTACCAACCAGGCATAAATCCAAAAACTGGAAGTCGTGAGCTGGTAAATAAAGATTATCAGAGACAGAAGTCCACCACCGAAAAAGGCAGCAAGCAGCCAACCTTTTAACTTGTCGAGAATAAATGTTTTTAAAGTGGTTTTATTGAACCCGAATTTTTCTTCAATTACGAAAGTATTGTAGATTGAAAAGGGTGTACTGATCAGGTCGGAAACGAATAAAATTATTCCGAAAAACACCAAAGCATTTAAAATAGGATTAACCGAGACCAATAATGCCATTGTATTTACCCAGGCAAAACCGAAAAAAATCAACATCAGCAACATTACTGCAAAACTAAATGATGAATTGACAAGTGAAAATCGGTGATTAACCTTTTCATAGGTTTGTTGCTGACTGTATTTTTCTTCATCGTAAATATCTTTAACTTCCTCCGGAAGCTGATCACTCCATTGAGTTGAATTCAGATATTCGAGAAACCGTTCAAATAAAAAATCGCCTATGACCAGGCTAATAATAATGTAGAATAAGATTTGCGGCATAAGAAGTAATTATATAAACTCTAATATTTGTAAGCAAAAGTGATCTGAAATTCCGGTATTATTTCTTATGCCCGAAACTAAGCATTTTCGGGATAAATATTGATCCTCCGAGCAAAATGAACTTCATTCTAATTTTCTTCAAGTGTGCTTTTCTGTGCAATAACTTTATGGAGGAAACAGGAAAAGCGACAGAAAAAAATCCGGGAAAAATCATTTCTCAATGTTCTTTCCCGGATTCCTTTTTTTAGCCTAACAACAATCCTATATCCGAATGGTAACCAAAGGTTTTCGGGGCAATGCACGAAGAATTGCTTTGGCATCATTTTCAGGAATACTGATCAGAATCTCAGGGGTATAAACAGGTTTTTTGAAATTCATAATATGCTCAAATGAACTTATAATATTTTTCAAATTCCTCTCAAACTCGAATCCTTTTCCAAGTTTGTATTTCGACTTAGCTTCGGCAACTGAATCAATGCCCTGAATATCCAGATCGATATCCCGATCAAGCTTAACCGTCCAGAATACATTTTCATCAAGAAGCGAATCTTTTTTAATAGCAGCGTCAATAGCTGCTGCTGCAGCAATTGTATCTTTTGGTGCATGAACAACCCTTAACGGATTTTTTTCGATCGTTGAAATGAATTTTTCAATCGTCAAAGGAGTTCCAAACATTGAAAAATAAACATTCCCATCCATTTTTTTGAAGAACCCGGAGGTTGAATAGTCACGAATTTTAGATGACATAATAACTACCCCTTTTAGTTCAAGTTGAATGGTATGGCGTTCAAGATCAATTGCTAATCCGATTGAATCGCGCGAAGCCATCTGGAGTCGAGATTCAATCCATGCTTTTTCTTTTAAAAGATTTAACAAGGAAGGATTTATCTGCATGGTAGCATCAGCCGTCGAATGAGCCAGTTCCATGCGATCCCGGACCGATCCAATAGATAAATAGGCATAAACAGAAGTTAAAGTCAGAATAATCAACCCAAAAATGATTGCAAAATATTTTACTCCTGTACGCTTTTTAACAAAAAGGACGTCAAAGTCATCTGTTGAACTTTCTTTCATACTAATAAATATAAACTTTTGAACCTACTTCCATTGTTTTATAGACTACTTCAAGATCTTCATCAAGTAGACGAATACAACCATGTGTTACACTCATTCCCATACGTCTCTTATATATTGTGCCATGAATCATAAAACCATCACCAATTTCGAGTTTATAAGCCCCTAAAGTACCCGTTTCCACCCTGGAAGGATCGCGTGATGAAGGAATAGGTAATCCATCCTCAATATAAGACCAGTCTGGTTTCGTCCAAACTGGATTCGGTTGTTTCCGTATAATCTTGCGGACGCCAAAAGGAGTATGGAAAATATGTTCATAATTCCGTTCTGCTGAAACTAAACGCTCATTTTTGCCTGTTGAACAGATTCCTTCACGGACTAATTTCTTGTCTTTAAATAGATAATAATGGTTGTCAGAAGTATTTACGACCATATATGCATTAACAGGAGTTAATTTCTCAAGCTTGGTTTGAAGTTTAGCTATATCATTTTCAAGCGTTTGCTGATCAGTTCCAGCTATATCGGAATTGCTGGAAACTTCAATCATTGAAGGCAGCACCAAAGTAGATTCCTGCAATGCAGGAATCGCAAAAAGAACCATGGTAACAAAAAAAAGTAGCCCTAAAAACAATATTGCCAGAAAAATAAGTAATGAGCGAATCATAGTTTGAAATTTATTAGATTACCAGCATTTTCATACAATCATATATTTCAAAAGAAAAGTTTCAAAAAAAACCTAAAAATCAATTCCTTGTGAAATCACCGAGAGAGGTTGCAATGAACCCACAATCGTCACCCGTGTTCCGGTACCGACCAGGCGGCATAAATCATCGATATCACGGTCTCGTAATCCCACACAACCGCTCGTCCAGTCAAACCCTCGACCTCCGTTGCCATGTATCTCGATTAAATTGCCAATTCCGGTTCGTCTGGAAATCAAGCCGTTTTTTTTATTAATTGCAAACTTCCTGCGATCATCTGAATTTGGATAATCCAGAAGAAGAGCTTTATGGTAGGCTGAATTTCCGTTTGACTTTTCTTTTGTTACATGATAGTTACCTTCAGGAGTTGCTCTATCACCCGCCCGCTCCTTATGAGCCATCCAGTTTGGACCAAATTCAGCATCATAACTTCTAATTGCTTTTCCCGACTGATAAACATACAATATATGAGCCACTTTATCAACCAGAATCACTTTATTCCCGCCGCGAGAAGCAGCAATGGCATCATTGCCTAAACTATTCCACCGGGAATAATCACTAAAATAATTGCGAAGCATTTTTCCTGCGGCACTATTGGCATGATTAACATATATATCCGCCTTTTTGAATAATATTTCAGCTTCTTTCAACTTGCCACTTTCATGAGCAATTTTTGATTCGCTTAAAAACATTTTCGATTTATTATGCGCATCAAAAACTGATTTAGGCAGCGGCAATTTTTTAAATAGCTTATTATATAATTCAATTTTCTTGGCCAGATTAATAAATGCTGCTTCAACA
>CAIPKZ010000143.1 GCA_903865775.1 uncultured Prolixibacteraceae bacterium
GATCAAAAAAAGAATCGGGTATTGGCACACCTTTGTCTTTTGCCAAACCAATCGGACGCGGTTTTTTAAATTCAACAATTGAAACCGTTGGTGAACTCGATGGTAAAAGCTTCGTCATGCACCTTTCGCTTTTCAATCCCGGATTGAAGCCTAAACTCCTTGGACTGCTTAACTCCGTTAAGAACGACAACCTTGTTTTCATTGTCCCGGACAACAACAACCAAAAATTCCTGATGGGCGATGCCGTCCGCGCAGCCATCTTCACCGGATCCCCTGATGGTGCCGGTACAGGAAAAGAAACCGCTGGCCGCCGTGGTATTTCAATGGAATTTGTGTACAAAACTTCCAATGTTTATGTGTACGAAGGATCCATTCCTTTGACACTTGCTTCGGGCACACCGCTTTCAGTTACCGTAGTTGGTGAAAACCCAACCGTTGCAGGGAATGACGGTTCCGCTCTGGCAATGCCTGTTGGTGGGACAATTCCTTACACATTCTCATGGGATACCACCCCTGTTCAAACCACAGAAAGTATTACCGGACTAAGCGCAGGTACTTATACCGTTACCGTAACAGATGCGGTCGGAGCTACAGCTACAGGATCAGTTACCTTCATGTAAACTAACTAAACTGGGTTATGTCGCTCCACCCATACTACAGACTCGTTGGCATCGAACCTGGAATTGTGATAACATTCCAGTTCGGTGCTCTCGATTTCAGGGAAAACTTACCTCTTGATGTGTTGGAAAAACTGTACAACGATGGTTTCTCATACCTCAAACTCACCAAGCAAGGCCAAAAAGCCATGAACCCAACAACTCAACCACTCAACCCATCAACCACTCAACCTCCCAACCCCAAAAAACCAATCCCAAAACCCTCACAAAAAAAACCATGCAGGAAAAAGTAAAACAATGGTTGGAAGCAGGCTGTGATTATGACGAAGGTGTAAACCTGCTTGCTTCATGCCCAGCCCACAAACAAATGGCAAAAATCATTGCTGGTCGTCCGCTCCGATACACGGAAAAACTTCGCTATGAACTCCTAAAGGCAGCAGGTCTGAATAATGACCTGCCAATCCACAAAGCCATACCCACGAATGATTCCGCCATTCAGGATCACCAACCAGAATCTAATAATGTTTTAAAAAATACTAAAACCCTCTCTCAAGACCAACTGCCACCAGAGGTTGAACGTGCGATTAAACTACATGCCGATGCTTACAAAACCAGGGCAATCCTTCATTCAGCTATGGCAGAACTCCCCTCTGAAAATACTGAAGGAATGATCAAAAAACGAAAGGAGTTTTCAGACCAGATCGCCGATTGCTCTCAGGTAATTGATTCTATGTACAAGGCAAAAGAGGAATATTATGTGAATGGCATCATCCCGGATATCAAAGCCCTAACTGCAAAGAATACTCAAAGTTCGAATCCTCCCGATCTCCCGGACGATTTGCAGGATTTGAAAGACTTGAAAAAACAAATTCAATCCCTGTTAAGCAAGGATCAACACATGCTCGACTACCAGCAAAACAAAAAAGGTAACAATTTAAACCCTATGCCCAAAGGCCCCAAGCGGACAAAAATCGAACTCAGGATGAAAAGCCGAACCGAAGCCCTTGAAACCATTGAACGCAAACTCCACGACCTAACTTAACATCAAACCATAATACATAAAGGGTTTAGTTCGCATCCGCAACACAAACCCTTTTTGCTTTCAGCACAAATCCACCCCCTCTCTTTCAAAAATTTCTCTTCCGCTTCCCTTCTCCTTCTTTCAAGGAGAAGGTGCCCAAAGGGCGGATGAGGATAAAGAGAGGGGGAAGGGGGTGAGTTCACAAACAACTCAACAACTCAACCCCTCAACAACTCAACAGCTCAACATCTCAACCCCTCAACCCATTTTCAAATTTTCAAATTTTCAAATTTTCAAATTAACCCATGCTCATAAAATCCACTTCCGTATTTGTCCAAAAAACGGTTCCTGAAGAAACCCAAGAAGATCCCGGAAGCGATGCTGAAAGCTCATACAACGATTACATCCATTACACAAAATTCAGCCTCATTTCCCGCAAGGACTTGTTTATCATTGCCTTTTATAAAACGGAAAACCTCGAAAAATTCAAAGCCAATATTGCTAATGCAGATATCCTGGCTCCAATTTTTGCCAATCTGATAAAATACTATTTCCCAAACCTTCATAACCACCTGCTTATCACCACCCCTAAACGCTCCCATTCAGAAAAATTAGGCTATCACTTTGCCACTGAAATTTGCATCCGCACAAGCAAATTGATCAATATTGAATTCTTCCCCGACTTCATGATCGCCCGTAGCAAACAGAAATTCAAACCTGATTTTTTGCAAATCAAACCCCTGCCCAACCACAAAAGGCTGATCCTTTTCGACGACATCGGAACCACCTACCAAACCATTTACGAAACACTTAAAACCCTTCGTGAAAACCCTGAAAACAACCTTGAAAATGTATCAATCCCAATCTTCGTAGCCATCAACAACAATTAAACTCAAAGCTTTGAATCTTGAACGCGAAGCATTGAACAACGAAGCAAAATCTCAACTTAACCACCAATCCACCCCCTCTTTTTCCTTCAAAGAGAGGGGGCGGGGGGTGAGTTCTTAACAAATAATCCATGCTCAGAGCCACAAAATCAATCCCTAAACCTACACCATTGGCGCAGAGAACTATACCATCCATAAATAAACCAGCCACAAAAAAAACAGGTAAACTTCAACCAGTTTCCTTTACCGAAGATTCCCCACAACCTGCAGAATTTGTTTCTGATATGGACAAATCCCTTACTGCTGCAATCGGTGTGATTAACCCTAAAGTAAACACACATTATTACAGCTTTGGCAACTTTAACCTTGTCAGACTGATAATGTACATTATTAAACAAACTGGTCCGGTAAACCTTTCCATGACCTCCTATTCCTTCTCCAGCAAAAGCATACAACAGCTTCAAAACCATATCGAAAACGAAAAAATAATTTCCTTCAAGCTGATACTGGACAACAGGGTAAGGAGTATAAGCCCTAAACCATTCCAGATCATTGCAAGCTGCTTCAATTACCGCTGTACTTCCGTACACGCAAAAATCGCTTTGCTCTGGAACGACAATTGGAAATTGGCCATCGTTACCAGCCAAAACGCTACCGATAACCCGAAGATGGAACGAGGCATTATCTTCACGGATCCTGCCGTCTTTGATTTCGACCTTAAAAACTTTAACGATGCATTTCTCAGAGGAACAGCTTAACGAAATCACAGAAATGGCCGCCCTCTATTTTGGCCCGGAACAAATTGCAATCAATATCGAGGTCGATCCTGACGATTTTACCGACCTGATCACCAACAAAATTGGCACCGGCCACAAAGCCTATTGCACCGGGCGCCTAAGTTCAGAAATAGAACTCCGCACATCCATCAAAAACGCCGCCTTGAACGGCAGCACCCCCGCCCAAACCCTCTTTGTAACCTATTTCAAAGAATCCCAACTCTAATCCCAACCTGGCAACAACTCAACCTCTCAACAACTCAACATCTCAACCACTTCAAACAATGTTCCATACCGGTCTATCCAAAAGTAAATTCCACTTCGAAAGGACCGGCCTTATAAGGTTGCGACAGCGGTTCTTAGACGGAGGTATGTGCGAAAGCATGTGGGTAGCAATACACAGCAACTCCAAAACCATGGATTTGTGCCATCTGTCATGCCTTGTATTGCGGGGAGATGCCTTCGGCTTTAGAAACGCAAGCAACCTTATAAAGCCTAGATTTTTTGTTGCTTTTTGATCATGCAAAAAGCAAGAAAGCTAAATAATCTGTAAAATCCTTATTAATCCGCGAAATCCCCAATCCGAAATCCGAAATCCGAATTAAAATGAGAACCTCCCTCGAAGAAACCAATTACGAACAAATAAAAGCCCACATTCTGGATCCTGCTTCATCTCCCCTTTCCCCCATGCAACAAACCCACATGGACCGGGTATTGTCAGCAGCAAAAATCCTGGACAAAAACCCTGTCCAGAAAAATGCCATTTCCATCCTTCGCGCCAAATTCCCGGAAATCTCATTCTCCACCGCTTATAACGATATCCGTCTGGCAGCAAAACTCTTTAATTCGCTCCATACTTTCGACTTCGATTTTTGGCATACCTGGTTAATAAACGATATCGTTGCCAACATCACCAAATGCAACAATGATGGGTCGCCATCCTCGAGGAAAATAATAGCCATGGAACATGCCAACCTGCTAAAAGCCATAGGTGAAAAACCTACCGACCTTGAAGATCCCAGGCGCCTTGAAAAACAATCCTTTTATATCCTAATCCAAAACAACACCAACACGGTAAAAGTCGATGTGGATAACCTGCATAAACTCCCCGAAGCAACCCTAAAGGAAATAAACCGCATAGTATTCACCGGCAAAGAAATCACCGAAGCCGATGCCGAAGAAATCTTTAAAACATAGGGGTAGTTAAAGGTAAATAGTTAATGGTTATTGGAAAATAGTTATCCCACATCGAACATCCCACATCCCACATCCCACATCCCACATCCCACATCCCACATCCCACATCCCACATCCCACATCCCACATCC
>CAIPKZ010000144.1 GCA_903865775.1 uncultured Prolixibacteraceae bacterium
ATTAAGACTGCTCTGAAAACTATTTTTCTTGCTGCCAAAACCCCAAATCACTCAAATTCCTCAAAATTATCGGTTGGATATCGATCATTTTTGTAATCTGGTGTCTTGGAGTTTTGTTCGTTTTTTTTATTATCAGACCTTTCAGAGTGGCTCATAATTATAAAGATTAAATTACGATTTATTGGCACTCATCATACTTTCCTTCGTTTGAGTGTTAGCGGTAACGTCTGGCAGTGCAGCGTTCAGAGATTTTCAAACTAATTTTCCAACTTCAAAACCTGATTAAATTATTATTTGAAATTGATATGCCTTTTTTGTAAATTTGGTATAGGTGGTTGTTTGGCAGATAATGCCTGAATTTATAGACCAACTTATAACTCATTTAAAGGAAGGAATTCAATATGAAATCAAATGAACTTCTGAAGCAAAGTGTACTGTTCGCATTTAGTTTAATCGTGATTTTTCTACTAACTGCTTGTCCTCAACCAGAGAAGTATGACAGGCCGCCTGTAATTACGACCTGGTATATTTCATACACCCGCGTTGTTACCGATGGTACAGACATATTTCTATATGGAACGGCATCAGATGATGGTAAAAACCTGACAAACCTTGGCTCCGGAAAGAATGAGCAAAGTGCAATATCTCCTGATAATACCCGGATCGCTTTTGTTAGCCGTCGTGACGGAAACCGGGAAATCTATGTAATGAACTTCGATGGTAGTGCAGTTAAACGTCTTACCGATAATGCTGCGTGGGATGTTCACCCTGCCTGGTCTCCTGATGGTACAAAACTGGCTTTTGTCAGTACCCGCGATGGCGTTCGAAACATCTACACGATGTCTTCCTCTGACGGATCAAATATAACCCGGGTGACAACGAATATCCGGAACGATGATTCACCCAGTTGGTCTCCTGATGGGAAGCAAATTGTTTTCAGCAGTGAACTGGGCAGTGCTCTTTCGGCCACTGTTCCACGTCTTTATACGATAAACATTGATGGCACCAATCAAAAGATGATTTCTAAAACAGTGGATCAGCATGAAATCGAGCCTTCGTGGTCAACAATCAACAAGATTACCTATACCCGAAGCAGCGATGCTGATGGCGCTCAGATTTATACGATGAACCCCGATGGTAGTCAGGTAACCCGACTGACCGACGGTGCCGGCGGATGGCACCCAAACTGGTCTGATGGTGGTTCTATGATCGTGTTTGCCAGCGACAGAACCAATACAATACGCATATTTACCATGCTTCCGGCAGGAACAAATGTTAGCCAGTTAATTTTAAAAACCGGAATGGAATTCGAACCAGACTGGGGTCATTTTTAGTTTTGGAAAAAGATGGGTACAAAACTTTCAAATACTGTGTTATATGCATTTAAATGTCAACTTTCTGCATTGCATACTCGTCCAGGCTTCAACTTCAATATCTGATTAAATTATTATTTGAAGTTGGTCCGTCTTCTTTACAAATTTGATTGAGGCGATAGAATACATGCTTTAATATATGGTGTAACTTATATCTCAT
Organism: uncultured Prolixibacteraceae bacterium; assembly: GCA_903865775.1. GTDB lineage: Bacteria > Bacteroidota > Bacteroidia > Bacteroidales > Prolixibacteraceae > Aquipluma. The sequence goes on from CAIPKZ010000144.1 coordinate 1,534, forward strand.
TTAAAGAAAGGAATTCAAAATGAACGCAAGAAATAAATTTCAGCAAAATGTGATTCGGGTAGTTTTTGCAGCAATGGGTTTCTGCCTGTTGAGCTGTGGACATTCAAAAGTAGAATTTGAGCCTATTGGACCTGCCGGACTTAAGGGGAATATTACGTTTTCAACTGTTACTGAAGGTGGAACTGACATATTCCTGTATGACTTTCTAACGGCGAACGGTTATAATCTTACAAATCTTGGCTCCGGAAAGAATGAGCAAAGTGCAATTTCGCCTGATGCAACCAAAATTGCTTTTGTGAGCCGACGCGACGGGAACCGGGAGATTTATGTGATGAACCGCGATGGAAATGCAGTTAAACGTCTGACCGATAACGCTGCATGGGATGTTCACCCTGCCTGGTCACCTGATGGTACAAAGCTGGCTTTTGTAAGTACCCGCAACGGCGTTCGAAACATCTATACGATGTCTTCCTCTGACGGATCCAATGTGACCCGGCTGACGACGAATGCCCGGAACGATGATTCACCAAGTTGGTCGCCTGATGGGAAACAAATTGTGTTTAGCAGTGAATTGGGCAGTGATCTTGCTGCCCCTGTTCCGCGTCTTTACACGATTAACATCGATGGTACCGGTCAGAAGCTGATTTCAAAAACATCCACTGAGCACGAAATCGAACCATCCTGGTCGGTAGTTAACTTTATTGCATATACTCGCAGCAGTGAAGCAGATGGAGCCCAGATCTATACCATGAAATCAGATGGAAGCCAGGTAACCCGATTAACCACTGGCGCAGGGGGATGGCATCCATGCTGGTCTGACGATGGTGCGACGATTGCGTTCGTCAGCGACAGGACAAAAACTATACGCATATTTACGATGCTCTCATCAGTAGCCAACGTACTTCAACTGATTACTAAAGCCGGCAGGAATTCGAACCGGACTGGAGTGGTGTATAGTCAGGAGAGTGATTTCAGAAAAAATGTTGCTTGTAATTTCTATGAAAGTATTGCGGACAAGAAGTTTTCATCTTTTTTATTTGCTATTTCGGCCCAGTAGCCTGAAAATATCTTTAATTCATACACAATGGCTGACTCAATGTTAATTGGGCCGGCTTTTTGTTTAAGTAATACTAACAATCGCATATTCCTTTTCAATTCTGATACTGAATCAAAGCCTCCATTTAACACCTTATTCAATCGTTTTCCTAATTAAATTCATTATAAATAGCGAGATCGATTGGTATGAAAGGAATTCTTCAAAATAGGGTAGATTCGCTTTGCCTGTCAGCATTTCAGGATATAACACCATACTCTTTAAGCATTCTGCACTTTACTGAAATGAATCAACTCCTGACTGTATTGACCTGACCACGAAAATTGCTTGATTTCTTAGGGTTGAATATATATATTTGCTACCTTTTAAAAATTAAACTTACTTAACTCAAATATTTCCGAATGAAAGGTTACAAAATTATCGTTCTTGCCAAACAGGTTCCAGATACGCGGAATGTTGGCAAAGATGCCATGAAAGCCGATGGAACAGTCAACAGGGCTGCACTTCCGGCTATTTTTAATCCGGAGGATTTAAATGCGCTTGAACAGGCGCTTCGGATAAAAGATAAATTTCCGGGAACAACCATTACTGTTTTGACTATGGGACCTGGCCGTGCTGCTGAAATTATCCGGGAAGGACTGTTTCGTGGTGCTGATGATGGAATTCTGCTTACCGACCGCGCTTTTGCCGGTTCTGATACATTGGCAACTTCGTATGCTCTGGCTCAGACCTTGAAAAAACACAATGCGTATGATATTATTATCGCCGGTCGTCAGGCTATCGATGGTGATACCGCGCAGGTAGGGCCGCAGGTTGCCGAGAAACTCGGTCTTCCACAGGTAACCTATGTCGAAGAGATTCAGGAAATCAGTAAAGGTATGGTTACGATGAAACGTCGTCTCGAACGTGGTGTTGAAGTGGTGAAATGCCCGATTCCATTGGTAATCACGGTGAATAGTTCTGCTCCGGACTGCCGTGCCCGCAACGCCAAACTGATCATGAAATACAAACATGCCAAGACAATCTCCGAAATGCAGGAAGCAAATGAGGATTATTTGCACTTGTATAACGATCGCCCATACCTGAACATCAGGGAATGGACAGTTCAGGATATTGAAGTTGATCACAACGAACTCGGATTGACCGGTTCACCAACCAAGGTGAAAAAAGTCGAGAATGTTGTTCTTCAGTCAAAGGGAGCAAAAGTAATTACCTCCTCTGACGAAGACATGGATCAACTAATGCGCGAGTTAATTGAAAATCACACCATCGGATAATTTTTACAACTATGAATAGTGTTTTTGTTTATTGCGAAATAGAAGACGGACAAGTTGCCGAGGTTAGCATGGAACTGCTTACCAAAGGCCGTTCGCTGGCCACCGAATTAAAATGTCAGCTTGAAGCTGTTGCAATCGGATACAAGCTGGATGGTATTGAAAAGGAGATTTTTCCTTATGGCGTTGATGTTTTACACATTGCTGATGATAAACGTCTGGCTCCATATACCACTTTGCCTCATAATTCAATAGTCGTCAAGCTTTTTCAGGAGGAAAAACCACAGATTGCCCTGATGGGTGCAAGTTCGGTGGGTCGCGATTTAGGTCCACGTGTTTCATCTGCTTTGCACAGCGGTTTAACTGCCGATTGTACCTCTCTGGTTATTGGCGACCACGAAGATAAAAAACTCGATAAAGTTTATACCGATCTGCTTTACCAGATACGTCCTGCTTTTGGAGGAAATATTATTGCTACCATCATTAATCCCGATTGTCGTCCGCAGATGGCTACCGTTCGCGAGGGAGTGATGAAAAAAGAAATTCTTGACGCAAAATATAAAGGGACGATCAATAAATTGGATGTTTCTAAATACACCAGTGACACCGATTTTGTGATTGAACTGATCGAGCGTCACATGGAAAAAAGCAAGGTGAACATCAAGGGCGCCGGAATTATTGTTGCCGGAGGTTATGGTGTTGGCTCGAAGGAAAATTTCAACCTGCTTTTTGAATTGGCTGAAGTATTGGGTGGCGAAGTTGGCGCTTCACGCGCAGCAGTCGATTCAGGATATATTGAGCATGGCCGCCAGATTGGCCAGACCGGAACTACCGTTCGCCCGAAACTTTATATTGCCTGTGGAATTTCAGGACAAATCCAGCATCGCGCCGGAATGGAAGAATCGGCCCAGATTATTGCAATCAACACCGATCCGGAAGCTCCGATCAATTCCATTGCCGATTATGTGATCACTGGCGACGTTTCGGTTATTCTTCCGAAAATGATCAAGTATTATAAAGCAAATACAAAATAGAGGAGCCTCCCCCCAGCCCCCTCCCAAAGAGGGGAGTAGGAAAAATGCACATGAATATGATTATTGTTTAACCAAGGCCTTGATTTTAATTCCTCCCCTTCGGGGAGGTTAGGAGGGGCTTATAATTTTTCAACAATGGCTAATTTTTATACAGATAATAAAGACCTGAAATTTCATTTGACCCATCCGCTGATGGAGAAAATTGTTCGGCTGAAAGAACGGAATTTCGAAGAAAAGAAGAATTTCGATTTTGCTCCCATGGATTACGAAGATGCACAGGACAGCTACAATAAAGTGCTTGAAGTGGTAGGCGAAATCTGCGGCGAGATCATTGCTCCGAATGCCGAGAGCATCGATGCCGAAGGGCCGAGTGTTGTTGATGGCCACGTAATATATGCTCGGGGAACCGAGGTAAATATTGATGCGCTTCGTAAAGCAGGTTTGATGGGCATGTCGTTGCCACGAAAATATGACGGACTGAACTTTCCGATAGTACCTTATATTATGGCTGCGGATATTGTTTCACGGGCTGATGCCGGGTTTGTAAACATCTGGGGACTTCAGGATTGTGCCGAAACCATCAACGAATTTGCTTCGGAAGAGCAAAAAGCGAAATATTTGCCTCGCGTCTGCGCTGGCGAAACCATGGCCATGGATTTAACTGAACCTGATGCAGGATCCGATTTGCAGGCTGTTCAGCTTAAAGCCAGCTGGGACGAAAAGAAAGGTATTTGGCTCCTGAATGGCGTGAAACGATTTATCACCAATGGCGATGGCGACATTGCACTGGTATTGGCCCGTTCCGAAGCAGGAACTAAAGACGGACGCGGTTTGTCGATGTTTATCTATGACAAGCGCAGTGGTGGTGTAACTGTTCGCCGTATTGAACACAAAATGGGAATCATCGGTTCTCCAACCTGTGAACTCGTATTTAAAGATGCTCCCGGCGAACTGGTGGGCGATCGCAAACTTGGATTGATTAAATACGTGATGGCACTGATGAATGGAGCCCGTCTGGGTATTCATGCGCAATCAGTCGGGGTTTCTGAATCTGCTTATCGGGAAGCTTTGTCGTATGCCAAAGAACGTGTTCAGTTTGGAAAGGCAATCATCCGCTTTCCCGCCGTGTACGAAATGATTACAACCATGAAGGCAAAACTGGATGCCTCACGAACTTTACTCTACGAAACTGCTCGTTTTGTGGACATATACAAAACATACGATCACATTTCAGCAGAACGTGCTTTGGAAAAGGACGAAAAGGCAGAAATGAAGAAATATTCGCGACTTGCCGATTTGTTTACTCCACTGGGGAAAGGTATAGCAAGTGAATTTTGTAATCAGCTGGCCTACGATGCGGTTCAGATTCACGGTGGATCAGGTTTCATGAAAGATTATCCGGTTGAGCGCATCTACCGCGATGCCCGTATTACTTCCATTTATGAAGGAACTACCCAGTTACAGGTCGTTGCTGCCATTCGTGGAGTCACTACAGGTGGTTATTTGGCTCAGATTCGCGAATATGAATCACAAAAGATAACTCCTGAACTGGAATTCATGCGCAGAACATTGATCATTCTTACTGATGATTACGAGCAGGCAGTCGCCAAAGTAGTTGACAGTAACGATAACGAGTTTATTGATTTTCATGCCCGGCGTTTGGTCGAGATGGCAGGATTCATCATTATGAGCTATCTTCTGGTAATCGACAGCAACCGCGAAGCATCATTTACCCGGTCAGCCAAAGTATTCATTAAACTGACCAAATCGCTGGTAAAAGGGCATGCTGAATTTGTCCGTAGTTCCATGGTCGAAGACCTGGCATCCTATAAAATTGAAATGGTATAATGAGATTTTTCAAGGGAATCGTTACATGAACGCTCTCTTTTAAGAATTGGATAATAAAAAAGCAGGTCAAACGATCTGCTTTTTTATTGTCGAGAAATCGGATTGGCATTTATTTCACGGATTTATTCCTGAATTCGGTGTTTCTATAATTTGTGAATTCTTCTGAAATTGGCCGAATAATGACTTATTTCATGTCTATTATTTTCGTTATCACATAAAATTAACATTGGATTGTCAGCATAACTTTCTGATAGCCAGAATCAGATTTTGAAATTCGCAAATTGTTTCAAAAAAATAAAGCCTGTGATGTGGAGACGGAGGAAAGGTCTCTATATTTGCAGCCGCTTTCAACGGAAAGCAAATTGCTAGAAACGGTGAAGAAAAGTTTCAAAGGTATTCTGAAATAAAAGTCCAAAATACTTTAAATAACTTTTGGAAGTTTGGAAAAGACGTTTACCTTTGCAGCCGCTAAAAACGCAAGAAGTTCTAATAGAAAGATGGGTTGAGGGATGAGAAAAT
>CAIPKZ010000145.1 GCA_903865775.1 uncultured Prolixibacteraceae bacterium
AAAAATGGAATGTACCGGTGAAAGAAATCACAACTGAATTAGGCATTTTGTATCATAAAAGCAGTGGCAAAAAAGCCGGATACGGCGAAGTTGCTTCAGCTGCAGCCCAACTACCTGTTCCGAAAGAGGTCGAATTAAAAGATCTAAAGGATTTTAAAATCATCGGGACTTCCAGAAAAAATGTGGATGGACATAAAATCGTAACTGGGCAACCCTTATTTGGCCTCGATTACAAAAAAGAAGGAATGCTTATTGCCATGATCGTCCATCCGCCCGCTTTTGGCATGAAACTGAAATCCTTCGACGCAACAGATGCCAAAACAAAGCCCGGAATCAAAGATATTTTTAGCATTAAAACCTTTAATGATGACTATAAACAACAGTGGTGCGATACAACTTCGTTCACTGAACTGGTTGCTATTGTTGGTAACTCAACCTGGGAAGTAATGAGCGCCCGAGCCTATATAAAAGTGGAATGGGAACCTTTTGCCGATTATAAAATTGCAATGGCTGGCTGGGGAGGCGATCAGATGGTCACTGTTCCGGCCGGACTGGAAAGTACAGCCGATCACAACGCAAAAATGACTGCTGCATCAGCCAAGCCCGGTAAGATCGAACGAAGAGATGGCAAGCCGGAAGAAGCTTTTAAAAATGCAGTGAAGGTGATTGAACGGACCTATACGGCACCTTTTCTGGCACACACTCCGATGGAGCCGATGAACTTTTTTGCCGATGTAACTGCCGACAACGCGGTATTGGTTGGTCCTATTCAGTCTCCGGAATACATGGAAAAAACCTTATCGGCACGGCTAGGTTTGCCATTGGAAAAGATTGACATTCAGATGACCCGCATGGGAGGTGGCTTTGGGCGACGTTTGTACGGACACTTTATGGTTGAAGTCGCATTGATCTCGCAAAAAATGAAGGCGCCAGTAAAACTCATTTATTCCCGCGAAGACGAAATAACTTTTGGCATTTATCGCCCGGCCTATCATGCCCTGTATCGTGCCGCGCTCGATGCAAACAATAATCTCACAGCATTTCATGTCAAAATGGGTGGTGTTCCTGAAAATGCGCTTCACGCCAACCGTTTTCCTGCCGGAGCTCTTGACAATTATCTAGCTGAAAGCTGGGCCATTGAATCGAACATCAGCGTTGGGGCCATGCGGGCTCCCGGCTCTAACTTTAATGCAGTTGCCGAGCAGTCGTTTTTGGACGAATTAGCTGAAGCAATGGGGAAAGATCCTATTCAGTTTCGCCTCGATTTGTTGAAACGGGCCAAGGAAAATCCGGTGGGAAAAAATAACGATTACGATGCTGCCCGTTATGCCGGAGTTCTTGAATTGGTGCGCGAAAAATCAGGCTGGGAAAATAATTCATCCGGAAAAAATCGCGGAGTTGCTGCCTATTTCTGTCACAGCTCTTATGTGGCTAATGTGGTAGATCTCACGATTGACAAGGATATGCCGGTCATTCAAAAAGTTTATGCCGCTATTGATTGCGGTATTGTTGTGAATCCTGATGCTGCCATTAACATGACTGAAGGTAGTATTGTAGATGGAATTGGTCAGGCCATGTACGGCCAGATGACATTTAGTAAAGGTCAACCCGATCAGGATAATTTCGATAGCTATCGTTTGATCCGGCATGCCGAAGCTCCCAAAGAGATTGAAGTTCATTTTGTTCAGAATGAAATTAATCCAACCGGGCTTGGCGAACCACCTTATCCTCCGGTGATGGGTGCCTTGGCCAATGCCTTGTACAAAGCATCCGGAACCCGCTATTATCATCAGCCGTTCATTAAAAACAGTTTTGAATGATGAAAAAGGAAAGTTTATCCGCTACGCGGAAATAGAACTATAATTCAAAAATATACTACAACACTTTATCCGCTACGCGGAAATTTCTCCGTAGGAGATTCAGTTTTGTAGAAGAAATAAGCCGCCAGAAAATTGTACCTCGTATAGGTTCAACAAAATAAGAGTTTAATTTTTTAGGTAACGAATAACCCAAACTCCTGATTTACCTATGACACATGAAATAAGATTGTTGTTTCAGACCCTAAAAAGCTGGCAGGAAATTGGCAAAAAAGCTGTTTTTATTTCGGTAGTTGCTCTCGAAGGTTCATCGTATCGCCGACCCGGTGTTTGTATGATTATGAGTCAGGATGGCGAAATGGTTGGGGCTGTGAGCGGTGGTTGTGTCGAAACTGAAATTGAGCGGCAGGCACAGCGGGTTTTCCAGACCGGCAAAGCCAAAGTAATTGTTTACGACGGACGTTTCCGGATTGGCTGCGAGGGAATCATTCATATTTTGATTGAGCCGGTTTCTATCTCGGATGAATTATTTTCGGCATTTGAAAAACAGGTTGAGAACAGGCAGTCCTTCCAAATGGAAGCCTGGTTTTACCGCGAAGTCGGGGAATATGGTGATGTCGGGACCATGGTAATTCTGAATGGGAAAAAGTATCCTCTAATTCCTTCATTTACGATGGTTCAGGTTGCTCAACAGGAATGCTTTTCTCAAACCTTAAAACCACTTTTCCAGCTCTACATTTTTGGTGCTGAGCACGATACTGTTCAGTTATGTCAGGCAGCTAAATTGCTTGGATGGAAAGTTACCGTGGTTGCTTCGCCCGACGAATCGAAATCGTGCGAATATTTCCCGGGAGTCCATTCGTTGATTTCACCAACATTCGACACCATCGATACCTCGCAAATTGATGAACAAACAGCCGTGGTTTTAATGACTCACAGCTTTAACAAAGACGTTCAGTACCTGATGGCCTTGAAAGATACCCAGCCTGCCTATCTCGGATTGCTTGGATCGAACAACCGGCGAGAACGCGTTCTTTCGATGTTGCTCGATTATATGCCTGATATTTCAATCGATTTTTTGGAACAGATTCACGGGCCGGCAGGAATCAGTATTGGGGCTGAAAGTGCTTCGGAAATTGCTATATCTATTTTGGCCGAAATATTGAGTGTGATTCGTCACCAGAAACCCATTGCCCTGACCGATAAAATTGGTTCGATCCATGGCTGAAATTCCAATTTTACTTTTGGCTGCCGGTGCGTCATCGCGAATGGGACAGCCCAAACAACTACTTCCGTGGGGCGAACAAACGCTCATCGAACATCAAATCCAGACATTACTAAAAACGGGGAATCCGGTTAATGTATTTATCGGTTCGAATTCAGATCTCATCCTACCAATTATTGAGAAATATCCGGAAAACATCTTCATTAATGCTGGC
>CAIPKZ010000146.1 GCA_903865775.1 uncultured Prolixibacteraceae bacterium
TCGCACCAGCTTTGAAAGGATCAAAGTCTGCCATTTTTTGTGATTCGTGGGAAGTTGAAACCAAATGGCTTTGGACCAACGGTTTTGATTCAATTTTCCAAAAGCTGTTCGGTTACGACATCCGGCCATTTATGGACAGTATTTATTCAGCACAAAACTCAGGTCCACGCTACGATTACATGAAATTGGTTTCGAAGATGGTTACCGATGAATTTTATATTCCTTTTACTGAAAAAGCACATCAGCTGGGTGCAATCAGCCGGGTTCAATGCTCCGGATCGCCTACTGACCTGATTACTGCCTATGCATCGGTCGATGTTCCCGAAACTGAAGCCATGCTGTACGAACCCAATTTTTCGAAAATCGTTGCTTCGGCTGCTGCCCTCTCCGGAAAAAATATTGTTTCATCTGAAACCTTTACCTGCCTGTATGGCTGGCCTGCAAAAAATATCCGGAAAGAACAAACTGCTGACCTGAAGCTGGTTTGTGATGCGCTTTTCGCCAATGGGGTAAACCAGATTTTCTGGCACGGAATGCCTTACAATCCCGCCGGGATCGACACCATTTATTTTTATGCGAGTGTTCATGTGGGCAAAAAAGGAAGTCTCACCGAAGAATTGCCAACATTTAATAATTACATGACCCGTGTTTCTGAAAAAATGAGGCAGGGAAAAACATATTCTGACATTGCAGTTTATTTGCCGCTCGAGGATTCATGGATTGCTGGAGAATATCCAAAAGAACTGCAGCTTCCGTGGTCGTGGGGAGCTTATGAAATGCGTTACGAACATTTCAATCCCGAATTAAACGGGTATCATCCGTTGTGGATAAACAACGATTTTTTGAGCAAGGCTGTTATCAAAAATAAAACTTTGCTGATCAATGATATGTCATTCAGGATGCTTTATGTCGATACCAAAAGTCTGGATATTGAAACTTTAAAAACTTTACTAAATCTCGCAGAACAGGGACTTCCGGTTTGTCTGAAACAAAGCCCCAATCAAAGCGGTTACCTGAAAAGCACTGATTTTGACAAACTGCTTTCGAAACTGAAAATTTTACCAAATGTCAGCAGCGATTTCCGGAAGATTGCAAAGAATCCTCCACTTGTAAAAGGTGATAATATTCCGGCCTTTTGGTGCCGGAGCTACGGAAAATCTGCAACCCTCTTTTTTGCCAATCCGCTGACAGAAAAACTTAAATACCCGGTGGTTTATGGACAATCGCTTCAGGAATCAACCATTTACCGGAATATCATCCTGAACTTTAAAGGAAAAAGTGTTCCGGTTCAGTTAAAATTTGAACCTTACCAGTCGGTCCTGCTTTCAATAAATGAAAAAGGTGAGGTTAAATTTGAAGACATCCGCTTTACACCAAAAATCCCGGTTCAGGAATAATTGATCCATTCAAAAACGTGAGAAGTATGAATAATAGAATAGCTACTGCAGGAAACAATGGAGAAAAAGACCGGTCCGATTGTTTCGTTTCTCTGGAATTGACTCCTTCGGGTGGAATACAGATTGACCTGAGCAGCAAAGTAAAAGCACTGTATGGCAAAACCATTTTGGCGCTTTGCTCGGATGTCCTTCAATTCTTCGGGATCGAAAATGCTATCCTGAAAGTCGAAGACAAAGGCGCACTTCCGTTTGTGATGACTGCCCGTATTGAAGCCGCTGTAAAGCAATTGATTGATACCGATAAAGAATTTCTTCCGGAAATGCTTCCTGAAAATTTGTCTTCCAGTACGCGCGATCAACGTCGTATTTCGCGCCTTTACCTTCCGGGAAATACACCTGCTTTGATGCTAAATGCCGGAATTCACGCGCCAAATGGAATCATTCTCGATCTGGAAGATGCCGTCGGAATCAGTAAAAAACCGGAAGCCCGGTACATGGTTCGTAATGCTTTACGAAGTATCAACTTCATAGATGCCGAACGCATGGTTCGAATCAACCAGATTCCTGCCGGATTGGATGATTTGGATTATCTCATTCCTCATCATGTAAACCTCATTCTGGTTCCCAAGTGCGAAAGTGCAACGCAGATTCAACAGGTAAACCAGCGGATTTCCACAATTCAGGAAAAGTCCGGTTTAAAAAATCCAGTTTGGCTGATGCCGATTATCGAAAGCGCCATGGGAGTTATGAAAGCGCTTGAAATTGCACAATCAGCTGAAAACGTGGTGGCGATGGCCATCGGACTCGAAGATTATACTGCAGATATTGGCACACAGCGAACGGCAGAAGGGACTGAATCGTTTTTCGCACGTTGTCAGGTAGTCAATGCCTGCAAAGCGGCAGGAATTCAGGCCATCGATTCGGTGTTCTCCGATATCAGCGATATGGAAGCCCTGAAAGAAAATGTCCTTCGCTCAAAAGCCCTCGGTTTTGATGGAATGGGTTGCATACATCCCCGCCAGATCAAAGTTATACACGACAATTTCGCTCCTGATGAGAAGGAGATTGAAAATGCAAAGAATATAGTTCTGGCTTTTTTCGAAGCAACTGAAAAAGGAATTGGTGTCGTTTCGCTTGGAAACAAAATGATCGATGCCCCGGTAGTTAAAAGAGCGCATCGAACAATCGATCTGGCAGTTTCCATGGGGAAATTGGATGCAAATTGGGTGGAAAACTTCAAAAAATAAGCAGATTCTGAAACCACATAGGACACATAGTGTTGAAATAAAAATCAACTATTGTACTGATAATATGTATCTTGAAATTAAACAACACCGAAATAAAAAGGAAATTAGATTTCTATTAGTCCTATGTGGTAAAAATATAAATCCATGAAAAAATACGATAAATTAATCATCAATTCCATCGGCCGGATGGTTCCAACCGAAGTGAATGGGAAAGCGCAAATTCCATTTCAGGGAGTTGGAAAACATATTCCGGAAGGAAGAAAATATGCACCGAAAATTTCGTCCTGTGCCAATTTCCCTTCAGACGGAAATAAACTGGTGGGTTCTCTCAAAGAAGCACTCCTGAAAGCCGGCTTGAAAGATGGTATAACGATTTCTACCCATCATCATTTCAGGAATGGCGATTTAATTGCCAATCAGATTTTCGATATTGCTGCAGAATTGGGCATCAAAAATTTAGTTTGGTTTCCATCAGCTTCCTTCGAATGCAATGCCTGTTTGATAAAATACCTGGAAGATGGTACCATCCACCACATCGAAGGCAGCATGAACGGCTCACTGGGACGTTTTACATCGGAAGGAAAAATGGCTGGCATGGGTGTTCTCCGTTCGCATGGAGGCCGGTATCAGGCCGTTCAGGATGGCGAAGTACATATCAATATTGCTGTAATTGCAGCACCAACAGCCGACATTTTCGGAAATGCGAATGGTGTTGACGGACCGGCAGCCTGCGGTTCATTGGGTTTCGCGCTGGTTGATTCGGAATATGCCGATAAGGTAATTGTGGTTACCGATCATTTGGTAGCATTTCCATGCATTCCGTGGCAAATCCAGGGCAATCATGTCGATCTGGTGGTTCAGGTCGAACAAGTCGGAATTCCCGAGAAAATTGTTTCAGGAACAACAGAAATAACCAAAAGTCCCGATCGGCTATTTCTGGCTGAGCTTACCGCCAGATTCTGTGAGGTGACAGGAATTATCAAGGATGGCTTTTCGTTTCAAAGCGGAGCTGGTGGAATTTCACTGGCTGTTGCTGAATACTTCCGCGAAATCATGATCAAACGCGAAATCAAAGCACGATTTGCCCGTGGAGGAAGCAATAAATACTTAGTTTCAATGCTGGAAGAAGGTTTGGTGGAATACATTCTCGACGGTCAAACCTTCGATTTGGATGGTGTCCGATCCATGCGGGAAAATCCGAATCATGTGTGGACAAGTCCGTTCACAAGCTACAACTACCACGGGAAGGGCAATTTCGCCAGTCTGGTTGATGTGGTTATTTTGGGTGCAACCGAAATTGATGTCAACTTCAATGCCAATGTGGTCACTCATTCTGATGGAGTTCTTTTGCACGGAATTGGCGGATGGCAGAATTGCCTTTTTTCAAAAACCGTAATCCTGACCGTGCCATTGTTTCGCGACCGCATTCCGGTCATACGTGATGAAGTAACAACGATCTGCGGGCCGGGCGAATTGATTGATGTGGTAGTCACCGAAAGGGGAATTGCAATCAATCCGCTCCGGAAAGATTTGATCGAATTGACAAAAAATTCAGGATTACCAATTGTTTCCATCGCTGAACTGAAGGACATGGCTGAAAAAATCTGCGGTAAACCTGCACTTCCCAAATTCACCAGCGAACCAGTCGCTGTAGTGAAATGGGTTGATGGAACCATTCTTGACACGATTTGGCAGGTTCAGGAATAAGAAAAGTTAAAGTCGAATATAAAACTATTGATGTTTAAGCGCCAATTGGCGGAACGTCATGCCGAACTTGTTTCGGCATCCCTGAGGATGAGACCCTGAAACAAGTTCAGGGTGACTTGAACTTGACAGAATCAAGAATAAAATGCAACAACAAGTGATTAATTGACTTGATATTTAGATTTATGAGTGAAACGATGCTGGCCATACTTGGCCTGGGAATGATTTCAACTTTTATCACGCTGATTATGACCAAGCGACTTTCGCCTCTGGTTGCACTCACATTGATCCCCATTTTATTTGGACTTTTTGCCGGAGTTGGTATAACCGAATTAGGCAAAATGATGGAAAGTGGGTTAAAAGATACTGCTCCTACAGGCGTATTGCTCATGTTTGGAATTTTGTATTTTGGAATTATGTTTGAAGTGGGGCTTTTTGAGCCCATGATAATTAAGATACTGCAGTTTGCAAAAGGTGATCCATTAAAAGTGATCATGGGAACATGTGCTATTTCGTTAATTGTCGCATTAGATGGCGACGGGGCTGCAACTTACCTGATCATTGTCGGTGCTATGCTCCCGGTTTATAAACGCCTTGATATAAATCCGCTGATTCTGACGGCCATTCTGACCCTTTGTGTCGGCATTATGATCAAACTGCCATGGACCGGCGCAAACGCACGTTGCTTGAGTGCATTACACCTTAATCCAACCGAACTGTTTAACCCAATTATTCCAAGTATGCTGGCATCGATCGTATGGGTATTATTAGTAGCCTGGTATTTTGGCAAAAAAGAGCGAAAACGTCTGGGAATAATACACATAGAAGTTCCTGAAAGTAAAAAAATCGAGAATAAAAAAATCTATTTCACCAATCTGATGCTGACGATTCTATTGATTATTGCTTTGATTTCAGGATTATTACCCGTTGCAATCACATTCATGGTTGGACTTGCCATTGCCCTGATCATCAACTTCCAGAACCTTGAAGAACAGCGGAAAAAATTGGCCGCACATGCCGGGAGTGCGTTATCCGTAGGCTCAATGGTGTTTGCAGCCGGTATTTTTACAGGCATTCTGTCGGGCACTAAAATGCTTGATGCCATGGCGCAAAGTTTTATTCATATTATTCCAAATTCATTGGGGCCAAACATGGGAATTATTACCGGCTTGACCTCTATGCCTTTCACTTATTTCGTCAGTAACGATGCCTATTTTTATGGGATAGTTCCCTTAACTGCAGTCACGGCATCGCACTTTGGAGTTACTGCCGTTGAAATCGGTCGGGCTTCGCTTCTGGGGCAATCGGTTCACATGCTGAGTCCACTGGTTGCATCGACCTACTTATTGGTTGGCCTGGCAGGTGTGAGTTTTGATGCACATCAGCGTTTCACTTTAAAATGGGCTGTTGCAACAACATTAGTCATGCTTCTTGTTTCTGTTCTGACTGGGGCAATCAGCATTTATTTTTAGGATAGCAAGTTGTCTGATAAACCACTCAATTTTGATGGCTTATTATTCAATCGGAGGTCAACCAATTGCTTCCTTAGCAACCTTCAAATCAATTTCATTTTCTGACTTCGCCACTACAATCGTGGCAACCGTATTGCCAATAATATTGGTAATTGCTCTTGCCTCACTCATAAAGCGGTCGATACCCAAAATCAGTGCAATGGCTGCAAC
The DNA here is from genome assembly GCA_903865775.1 of uncultured Prolixibacteraceae bacterium. Classification (GTDB taxonomy): domain Bacteria; phylum Bacteroidota; class Bacteroidia; order Bacteroidales; family Prolixibacteraceae; genus Aquipluma. The sequence continues at coordinate 6,031 of CAIPKZ010000146.1, forward strand.
AGGAATGTTCCCAACAATTGGCAATACGGCAGCCAATGTAATGAACCCGCTTCCGGTCACTCCTGCCGCACCTTTTGAAGCAAGCATCAAAATTAAAAGAAGGGATAACTGGTGCGAAAATCCCAATGGTGTATTGGTGGCCTGAGCCAAAAATACTGCCGCCATGGTCAGATAAATCGAAGTGCCATCAAGATTAAACGAATAACCCGTCGGAACCACTAATCCAACAACAGGTTCGGAACAACCCAGTTTCCGGAGTTTATCCATAAGGCTTGGCAAAGCAGCTTCGGATGAAGAGGTACCGATTACGATCAAAATTTCTTCCTTTATGTATTTTAGTAAGCGAAAGAGGTTAAATCCGCTATATTTCAGAATCCCGCCCAGAATAAAAACAATAAAAAGTATACAGGTAAGATAGAATGAACCCATTAATTGCGCCAAAGAAACCAGTGAACCTAATCCATACTTTCCAACGGTAAAGCTCATCGCTCCCAAAGCGCCTATTGGGGCAACCCTCATGATGATTCGAATAATTGCGAAGAGTGCTTCTTCGATAGATTTTATTGCCGTTAATAATGGCCTGCCTTTGGCTCCAATTTTTGACAGCGCAAAACCAAGCAGGATGGAAAAGAACAAAATCTGCAAAATATTTCCAGTCGACATAGCATTTATAATATTTTCAGGAATGATATTCAGAATAAATTCCTGAACTCCAACACTCTTACTTTGAGTCATATAGGTTTCTACCGACTTCAAATCCAAAGATGCCGGATCAATATTCATTCCAACTCCAGGTTTTAAAACATTGATAACCACTAATCCGATAAGCAGTGCAAAAGTTGAAACTACTTCAAAATAAA
>CAIPKZ010000147.1 GCA_903865775.1 uncultured Prolixibacteraceae bacterium
TCAGAAGATTACCTCGAATCTCATTTTCCAGTCCGGCGATATTAGTCAGTTTCGATTTCACTTCTTTTCCGGAGAAAACCTGGGTGTAAAAAGCTTTCTTTTCGTCAGGATTACTGAATTTTTCGTCAATGGCAATACGCAAAGCCTTGGCAATGTGGCGTTCGCGCAACATGTTTTTGGCATATTTAGCTTTCAGGTCGTCAAAATCAAAGGTGAACCCGGCATTAATTTCGTTCAGGAAAACATTGAGTTTCTCTACCATTTCGGTAGTCTGTACATTACTTTCGTGCTGAACCTGTTCCAGCAAGCCCAGCGGTTCACCTGCCAAAACCAAAGGACTGGTCAATCCTTTACCACTCAAGTAGGTGCGTCCAGGATTTGCCGGATCATTCACACGAACATTGGCTTGCTGAAGGTCTTTCTGGAGTGACATGAACTCAATATTGAACAGCGGAAAGATTTTATATTTCAGTGCCAGTCCGGCAAATTCGGCATAGCCATCGGTCGTGTAAAAATCGTTGATTCCGAGTACCTGAACACCTTCGGCTTCGGCTAATTGAAATGGCTGCTCAATTTCGGTAAATGCACTGAACGAGTATGGCGTATGAAAATGTCCGTTCACCAGAAGCACTTTTTGTCCGCCGTTCTTTTTCAGCTCATCAAGCAAAGCCTGTTTGCCCGGATAATTAGTGAATAATGATTGATCGCTCATAGTATGTATGGTTAAATTGTTTCTGAATTTCGGTATAAAGTAAGTTATTCCTGACAGTTTTGGTATCCTTTGGTATCCTGTAATCCTGAAATTTTCACAAAGTCAATTTTAGGAGTACCCCGGGAATAATCACAAAAGCTCCTTATTTTAACAATGGAATAAAAAATCCGGCATGCACTGCATTTTATGTGTTTTACACTATTTTTGCCCGACTTTTAAACAGCAAATGAAATATTTAATCTTCCTATTTTCCCTATTCTTCCTGATATCCGGAACACCGCCGGTTACCTTCCGCGAAAAGCAAATGAATTACACGCGGGTAAGGGAATCCTATAGCAATAAGGAGAAGACTGTTGCCAAATCGCTTACAGAACATGGCATTTCGCGTGATAGTGTGCAAATTTATCTCCAGGCCTTTAAAACTGAAAAAAAGATAGAGGTGTGGGCGAAAAACATCTGCGACTCTGTATTTACCTTAATCAAGGAATTCCCAATCTGCGAGATATCAGGCGAAATCGGTCCTAAAAGGCGTTCGCACGATTTGCAGGTTCCCGAAGGTTTTTACCGCATCAATGAGCTCAACCCATACAGCAAATATTACCTGTCACTGAAGATTAACTATCCGAATGCATCCGACAGTGTCAGGGGTGTTCTGGGTCATTTAGGCAATCTTATCTATATTCACGGAGCTTGCGAATCGTCGGGATGTATCGCCATTTCCGACGAAAAGATCAAAGAATTGTATATTTATTGCATTGAAGCATACAACAGTGGCCAAAAGGAGATCAATATCACCATTTTTCCACAAAAACTGACCGATTCCAATTATGCGCGTTTAACCAAAGCAAATAGTAAGAATAAGGATAAAATCAGTTTATGGGCCGATCTCAAAAAATGCTACGATTTGTTCAACCTGAAAAAAGCACCACCTGTAGTCAGGTTCCTTCCAGATGGGACACATGAGGTGAATTGATTGCAAGCCAGATTACCGACCCATAAATGGGACGGCAAAGGATAAATCTTCATTCAACATTTGCAGGAGGAAAGGAAAAGGAAAAAGGAAATTTTATCATATTTTAAAATTTCCATTGGAACCGGAATGTGGACGGGAGGATATGGATGGAAGAATTTAGGAAAAGGAAAAGTGGAATTTCTCCAAATCCGTTAGAAACGAAATAA
>CAIPKZ010000148.1 GCA_903865775.1 uncultured Prolixibacteraceae bacterium
ACATCAAACTCAATCAGGAATACAAACGTCTGGAGTTGCTGACCAATGCTTTCAAGGAATTTAAAGCAATGATCGACAACATTGAATCGGGCAAGCAAATGCTGGCTGAGGAGACCGACGAAGAATTGCGTCAAATGGCCCGCGAAGAAATTGAAATTTCGGAAGCCCTTATTCCGGAAAAGGAACAGAATATCAAATTACTTTTGATTCCGGCCGATCCGGAAGATGGCAAAAATGCCATCCTCGAAATCCGTGCCGGAACCGGTGGCGATGAAGCCAGCATATTTGCAGGCGATCTGTTCCGCATGTACTCCAAATTCTGCGAACGCAGGGGCTGGCGGCTTGAAGTCACAAATACCAGCGAAGGTACTTCGGGCGGTTTCAAGGAAATCGTGGCAACCATTTCGGGTGAAGGTGTGTATGGAATCATGAAATACGAATCGGGAGTTCACCGCGTGCAGCGTGTGCCGCAAACCGAAACCGCCGGACGGGTGCATACTTCTGCAGCCACTGTTGCGGTTTTGCCTGAAGCCGAGGAATTTGATATTGACCTGCGCGACAGCGATATCCGAAAAGATACTTACTGTTCTTCGGGACCTGGCGGACAGTCGGTTAATACCACGTATTCGGCGATTCGTTTGACTCATATTCCAACCGGAATTGTAGTAACCTGTCAGGATCAGAAATCTCAGATCAAGAACCTGGCAAAAGCGATGATTGAGTTGCGCACCCGTATTTACAATCAGGAACATCAGAAATATCTGGATGCCATTGCATCTAAACGTAAAACCATGGTTTCAACCGGAGACCGCTCGGCTAAAATCCGAACATACAACTGGCCGCAGGGACGTATTACCGATCATCGCATCAACCTGACCATTTATAATCTTCAGGCAGTTGTTGGCGGCGACCTGGATGAAATCATCGACAAACTTCAGGTGGAAGAAAATGCTGAACGGCTGAAAGAAGCGGAAATTTAGAAAAGCCCCATCCCGACCTTCCCCCAAGGGGAAGGAGTAAGAGGCGCTTCCAATAAGAGAAAAATATTGAAAATTACAGAATCATTTTCCCCCTTTGGGGGAATTAAAAGGGGCTTCTAATATGAACAAACAACAACTTTTCGAACAGATCAAACTGAAACGCAGCTTTTTGTGCATCGGACTGGACACTGATATCCAGAAAATTCCACGTTTTCTGAACGATACCAGCGATCCGACATTTGCTTTCAACAAGGAAATTATTGATTCCACACACGATTTGTGTGTTGCTTATAAACCGAATCTTGCCTTTTACGAAAGTCAGGGAGTTGCCGGCTGGATCAGCCTCGAAAAAACGGTGAGATACATTCGTGAGAAATATCCCGAACAATTCATCATTGCAGATGCCAAACGCGGTGACATTGGAAATACTTCAAATTTGTATGCCCGGGCTTTTTTCGAACATATGGATTTTGATGCGGTAACCGTTGCTCCATACATGGGCGAAGATTCGATCAAACCTTTTTTGACCTACCTCGATCGTTGGGTAATCGTATTGGCGCTGACCTCAAACAAAGGAGCAGCCGATTTTCAATACCTGAAAAATGACGAAACCGGTGAGCAGCTTTTTGAAACTGTCCTGAAAAAATCTCAAACCTGGGGAACGACCGATAATATGATGTATGTGGTTGGCGCCACCAAAGCCGAAAAACTGGAAGAAATCCGGGAACTGGTTCCCGATCATTTTCTTTTGGTTCCGGGAGTAGGAGCACAAGGTGGAAGCCTTCAGGAAGTTGCTAAATTCGGAATGAACGACAGGTGCGGATTGCTGGTCAACTCATCGCGCCAGATTATTTATGCTTCAGATGGTGAAGACTTTGCCGAAAAAGCCCGCAACGAAGCCATCAATGTTCAGCTTGAAATGGAGGAATTGCTGCTCGAAGCAGACTTGCTGTAATACTTCATCCCTGACAGGGTTTAAAACCCTGTCAGGGATAGAATAAAAGCTATCCCCGAAAGACTAAGGTCATTAACAAATACCTGCCTATCAGCCCGGCCAGGCTGTATATCAAAGCATCTTTAACGTGGTATTTCAACATTCCGGCAGCAAGCGAAATTACCGGAGATGAAAGAGGTAGCAGATTGCTAAAAAACAAGGTTAGCTTACCATACTTCCTGATTTCGAATTCAGCTTTTTCATATCGTTTTCGACCGATCAGACGATCAATTATTCCTGTACTGAAAAAATAACCGATCAGGTAATCAATCACTTGTGAAGTCATTGCAGTTCCGATGGCTACCAGATTAAGTATTAAAGGATCATAACCGGTCCGGAGATAATATATAAAAGGCAGTTCAACGGGCATCAGAAGAAAGAAAAATAAATAGCCCGAAAAATTTACAATGGCAAAAGAAAGCAGACTTTTCTCGTTATTTTCGTATATGTCTCTCCCAATGGTGAGCGATGCAATCACAGCCATCAGAATGATCAGAAAAATGATCATTGTCAAACGCGTGTAATCAATCCTTCTAACTTTCATATTCTGTCCATCCGGTTAAACTCATTCCTTCAATCAAATTTAGTTAATCATTTTGAGAATGTCAGAAAATAAACCCAAATTGCGTCAAAGACTTTTACAGTAACCCATTTAAGCAAACTTCATGAAATTCATTGGATTAGCCCTATTTGTTCTGCTTTTTCTGACCGCCTGTCAACCAAAAAAAAGGGAGTACGTGAAGATTTCAGGTTTTGCTCAGGGAACTACTTACAACATCACCTACGAGAATTCAACCAATGAGGATTACAGTCAGGATATAGATTCCATTCTGAAAGCTTTTAACCGTTCACTTTCAATTTACGATTCCACTTCAGTCATTTCAAGAATCAATAACAATGATCCGACTGTTGAAGCAGACGATTGGTTTATTCAGGTTTTTAGGAAGTCAGCCGAGGTAAATGCAAGTTCAGGAGGTGCTTTCGATATCACGGTCGGCCCGGTTTGCAAAGTCTGGGGATTTGGGAACGGCCCGGTAATGAAACATGACACTGCTTATATCGACAGCTTGAGGCAATTCGTTGGCATGGATAAAGTACAACTCGAAGGCCGCAAAGTAATCAAGAAGTACCCTGGGGTAAAACTTGATGTCAATGCAATTGCGCAGGGCTATTCGACCGATTTGGTTTGTGATTTTTTTAAAAGCAAAGGCCTGAAAAATTACCTGGTTGAGATTGGCGGCGAAGTTCGTGGAAGTGGGACCAATGCCCGGGATCAATTCTGGCATATTGGGATTGACCGTCCAAAAGAGGATAACATGATGCCCGGCAGCGACCTGCAGGCTATCGTTGAAATGAATAATAAAGCCTTGTCAACATCCGGAAATTATCGGAGCTTTTTTGTGGAAAAAGGGGTGAAATATGCACATACCATCGATCCAAAAACCGGCTTTCCAGCCCGGAATACGCTACTGAGTGCTTCGGTTGTCTGCGACGATTGCATGACTGCCGATGCCTACGCCACCACGTTTATGGTTCTGGGAGTTGAAAAGAGCAAGATGCTTTTATCAAAACTTCATGGTATAGAAGTCTATTTTGTTTACACCAACATGCAGGGCAATTATGAAGTATTCTTTACTGAAGGAATGAAAGCCATGATTTTAGAACAAAAGAAATAAGCCATTTGCAGAAGGCAGTTATAAATTTTCCCCATTCGTAGCCTGCCCTTTTTCATTAGCGTTTTATAAGCTGCCACTTGGTAAAGTACCAATATTGTAGTATTTTTGCGCACAATAAAAAGTCATACATCAAACATCTGATTATAAAACGGATCATTATCCTCTGCTAATGTTTACATACATTTCCCGATTCATCCTTCGAAACAGATTTCTCCTTGTTATACTTTTGGTCGTGATGACCATCTTTATGGCATACAAAGGCAAGGATGTAAAGCTTTCGTACGATAACGCACCGATGCTGCCCGACAAGGATAGCACCAGAATTCAATACCTTGAATTCAAAAAACTGTTTGGAGAAGATGGAAATTTAATTGTAGTCGGAGCTATTAATCCGGATATTTTCACCCTCAGCCAGTTTAACGCCTGGGCAGACCTTGGAACTAAAATTCGCGAAATAGACGGAGTTAAGGAGGTCGTAAATATCTCCAGAGCGGTAACCCTGATAAAAAATGAAGCTGACCATAAGTTCATTATCAAGCCGCTGGTCAGTCAGAAACCCACCACTCAGGCTGAAGTCGACAGCCTGAAAAATGTAATCCTTAGCCTGAAATTTTACGAGGGGATGCTGTTCAATCCTAAAACCAAGGCATCGTTGATGACGATCGCACTGGACAAAAATAAGCTGAATGATGTCAGCCGGATTGCATTAATTGACCAAGTTGTTAAAGCTGTTGAGGCCTACCGGGTTCAAAACAAGGTAGAGATTCATTACTCCGGAATGCCTTATATCCGGACAGTTACCATGCAAAAGATCAAACACGAGCTATTCCTTTTCGTTTTGATCAGTATTGCAGTTGCTGCATTTATCATGTTCCTGTTTTTCAGATCGATGCGGGTTGTTTTAAGTTCGTTGCTGATTGTTGCAATTAGCATCACCTGGGTATTGGGAACATTGTCACTATTTAATTACAAAATCACCATCCTGAGTGGAGTAATACCATCGCTGATTGTAATTATCGTGATTGAAAACTGTATATACATTCTGAATAAATACCACTGGGAGTATAAAAATCACGGAAACAAAATGAGGGCATTATCACAGGTAATCCATCGTATAGGGTTTGCCTCACTCATGACCAATGCTGCTACTGCCCTTGGTTTTGCAGCTTTTATTTTGGTTCCGAATCAGTTGCTTCGTGAATTTGGGCTCATTACCGCTCTCAACATCATGATTTTATATGTATTGTGTATTGTATTGCTCCCCATCATTTTCAGCTTGCTGGCACCGCCCACACCGAAACACCTTAAACATCTGGACAATAACTTCTTTGGCGCCGTACTCGACAAAGTGATTTACCTGATCAGTTTCAGGCGAAACCTGATATACAGCATTGCCGGAAGCCTTGTTATCGTTGGTTTTATTGGTTTGAGCATGATGAAAACTTCCGGAAAAATAGTAGACGATTTCAGGAGTAATGATCCGGTTTACATCGACCTGAAATTCTTTGAAAATAACTTCGGAGGCGTAATGCCTTTTGAAATATCGGTAGATACCAAAAAGAAAAACGGGGTGATGACCTATTCAACCATCCAGAAAATTGACCGACTGCAAAACATGATCAACCAACACCCTGAATTTTCGAAACCACTTTCGCTGGTTGAGGTATTTAAATTTGCGCGTCAGTCTTATTACGGAGGCGATTCAAGCAAATACTCACTTCCCAGTTCGATGGAAAAGAACTTCATTTTAAGCTATATTCCACAAAAAGTACAGGGAACCGGCGGCGATTTACTGAAAACATTCATCGACAGTACCAAACAGATAACCAGAATCAGTTTTCAGATGGCTGATGTGGGCACAAAACACATGGATGCACTGATGTCGAATATACTTCCGCAAGTGGACAGTATTTTTGATAAATCAAAATTCAATGTTAAAGTTACCGGCAACAGCGTTCAATATGCCAAAGGAACCAACTTCCTGATTCTGAATTTATTTGAAAGTGTAATTATCGCAATCATCCTGATCTCGATTCTTATGGCATTTTTGTTTTCATCCTTCCGCATGATTCTTGTTTCCATGGGGCCAAACATCGTTCCTTTGCTGATTACAGGAGCAATCATGGGATTCTCCGGTATTCCGATCAAACCATCGACCATTATTGTATTCAGCATAGCACTCGGCATTTCGGTTGATAATGCCATTCAGTACCTATCCCGATACCGGCACGAACTGAAAGTCAACGACGGTGCGATAAAAATTTCAGCATTAAATGCACTTCGTGAAGCCGGGTTCAGCATGATTTACACGAGCATCGTACTTGTACTTGGATTCAGTGTATTCATTGTCTCCGAATTTGGCGGAACACAGGCCTTGGGTATCCTGATTTCAACCACCCTACTGTTTGCCATGTTCTTCAATATTATGGTTCTCCCTTCGCTGTTACTCACCCTTGACAAACGACTGGTTAGCAAGGCATTTACTGAACCAATCATTGAAATATACGAAGAGAATGAGGAGGAAGACTCCGCGCTTGAGGCTGAATTTCCGGAAGAAGATGAAGTAAAATAGAATCTAATTCATAATTGTATTTTTTTAGATGTAAACTTATCAATCAACCTGCAATGAAAGCCAGATTCCTGTCCTCATTTTTTATCCTGTTCCTTTTAATTTTCGCTTGGACTGTTCAGTCTCAAACAATTATCCTGAAGCAAAATCATGAAAACGGGATATACAAAAAGGGTCAAAAGATCCAAATCACCGCATTAATCAGTCAGGAAACCAAAGATTCGATGTTTGTAAAAGTTCGGAAGAACAACAATCAAATCCTTTTAAATAATGCTTTTCTACCAACTCAAGATTCGTTCGTAATTTTCGAAGGCACTTTCAAAGAACCATGTTCGTTAATTATCGAAGCAAAAATCAAGGAGAAAAAGCAACGTATCGGATTAATCGTTGATCCGAAAAAAATCAAACCGGGAAGCGAATGCCCCAAAGACCTGAAAGAATACTGGAATCAGGAAAAACAAAGACTGAATGCTCAGCGGATGGAGGTGAAATCGAAAAAAGTAGAAGTCAGCGAGAAAGGCTTTGTATGTTTCGATACTGAGATCAATTGTGCCAACTCAAAAACAGCAAAGGGTTATTTTGCAAAACCCGAAAAAGCCGCCATGCGGTCACTTCCAATCGTATTGTTGGTGCATGCCGCCGGTGTCAAAGGATCTTGGTGTCGTTCGGAAGTTGCGAATGCAGTGAACTATGCAAAAAAGGGGAAAGGGGCTCTTTGCTTCGACCTGAATGCACATGGAATGCTCAATGGTCAGCCGGACGAATATTACAACAATCTGGATGCCGGCGAATTGAAGAATTATTACGTCAGCGGCCTCGAAAGCCGTGAAGATTTCTACTTCAGGGGCATGTATCTGCGGTTAATCCGGACGATTGAGTTTCTGACGAGGCAACCGGAATGGGATGGAAAACGCATTCTGGTGATCGGAGAAAGTCAGGGTGGCGGACAAGCATTGGCTGCAGCAGGTCTCGACAGCCGGGTTTCGGCGGTGGTAGCAACAGTTCCGGCCATGTGCGACTGGGGAGGCACTTTGGTTAATCGCACAGGTGGATGGCCTCAACCGTATGAACATTCAGGCGATCAGGAAAAAATAAAGAAGGCAATTCCCTACTTTGATACAGCAAACCTCTTGCAATTTTCGAAAGCCACAATTGTTGTGGAAATCGGGCTGATCGATCAGACTTGTCCTTCCACTTCGGTTTATGCTGCAATTAATCAGGCAAAAGGCAAAAAGATCATCTATCCGGTTCCATACCGCGAACATAATTTGAACGACGAAACTCCACGGGCTGTTTGGAACAAAACTGTTTTCGAACCAAAAAATGCGTTTATCGAGAATTACCTGAAATAAAACGAAAACTTGTCATTCATTGTCATTGGTAGTCATTTGATGCTGCTTAGAAGTAAACTGGGATTACCAAAAGACTACCAATGACAATGAAATATTCTTTGAAAAGACATATAAACTAGTGTTGTGTTAACTTAATTCTGACAAGTACCAGTCACCCCGAATTCATTTCGGGGTCTCATTCTATTAAGGGATGCCGAAACAAGTTCGGCATGACAATGCATCGATTCTTGATTAACACAACACTAATAGTATTTATCATCAACAAATAACTTTCGATGCAAGATTCCATCTCATTCGGTCTACTTTGTTTTACATCCTTTTTTACCCTGATCAATCCGTTGGGAACGATGCCTATTTTCATGACCATGACCTCGGAGCTGGATGTGAAACACCGCAATGCCACTGCAAAAAAGGCTTCGATCATTGGATTTATAACGATCGTGTTTTTTGCCCTTTCAGGTCAGTTGCTGTTCAAATTCTTTGGAATTTCAGTGAACAGCTTCCGGATTGTTGGCGGGGTCATCTTCTTTATCATGGGCATGGACATGCTTCAGGCAAGGTTAGGTCAGGTAAAAATAAAGGACTCTGAGGTTAAGAGTTATGTCAGCGATATTTCCATCACTCCATTGGCAATACCCATGATTTGCGGCCCGGGGGCCATTACCAATGCCATTGTTCTGATGGAAGATGCAGCCACTTTCGAACGAAAAACAATTCTTTTTGGAGCAATCTTCCTCGTGATTCTGATTACTTATCTGATTTTGTACAGCTCGTCCAGGATCATTAAAATTCTCGGGCAAACCGGCAATAATGTGATGATGCGTCTGATGGGACTGATCGTAATGGTCATTGCAGTTGAATTCTTCTTTAGCGGACTAAAACCAATTATTCTGGATATGATGAAGTAAGTCCTGGATTTCATTTTCAGACAGCTTTTAATATCCATGTGGATTTTACGATAATCCAATTACTTCCTGATATACTATCAAAATACCACTGCCAATATCCAGCCTACTCCGGAAAGATGCAGACACGAAAAACACAAATCAGAATGTAATGCGAATTAAGAGTTGAAAAATAGTTGAAACATAATGCCGAAGGCATGATAGGATTATAGCAATTTGAGATGAAAAGAGTCATAATTCCGAAGGCATGGCAGGATAATGTCACCCTGCCCGAAGCAGGCGGGCACTTCGTGGTTTAAAGCTGCTTTTTTCAACATTATCTACAATCATGTCAACCCTCTGGGTTTAAAAACCCAACCCTGATTCGCATATTTAATGAAAGAAGCCTCACTGAAAACAATCAGTAAGGCTTCTTCATTTATTCTAAATTCAGTTCTATTCCTGAAGATTCCAACTTATGGAACAAGGTTTTTAGCCTTCATTTCTTCAAATTGTGCATCAACTACCGCGATGGTTACCATATTCAGAATATCACGGACCGAGCTTTCCACATCCAAAATATGGATCGGTTTGTTCAATCCCATTTGTATTGGTCCGATCGTGTCGCTCATACCCAATTCAAGCATTAATTTATAGGCGATATTAGACGAACTCAGGTTCGGGAAAATAAGCGTATTTACATTCATGCCGTCAATCTTCGAAAACGGGTATTTATCGTGACGCAAATCGCGATCAAGGGCAAAATTCACCTGCATCTCGCCGTCAATCATCATTTCCGGATTATTCTTATGCAAAAATTCAACTGCTTCGTGGATCATTGCAGGACTTCCAACCGCACGTTCACCGAAATTCGAATACGAAACCATCGCCATTACCGGTTCGGTATTGAACAGTTTAACTGCATTCTGAGTCAGTTTGGCAATGTCAATCAAGGTTTCTTTCGAAGGATGATTATTCACCATGGTATCGGCAAAAAAGAAAGTACCCAGTTTGGTGGTCACAATATTCAGGCCGGCAATGTGGTTGAGCCCTTCGCGCATCCCAACAATTTCGATGGCAGGAATAATGGCATCCTGATATTTGGTATACACACCGGTAATAAATGCATCAGCATCGCCGGATTCGACCATCATCATTCCAAAATAGTTGCGGTCGAACATTTTTTCATAGGCTTCATCGTAAGTCATACCTTCACGCTGACGTTTGGCTGACAGCATTTTGGCATATTTTTTACGTTTTGATCCTTCCCTGTCGTGACGAAGATTCACAATTTCTACCCCGTCCAGATCAATGCTGTGTTTTTTGATCAGTTTCTCGATCCGCTCCTCGTTTCCAAGCAGAATTGG
>CAIPKZ010000149.1 GCA_903865775.1 uncultured Prolixibacteraceae bacterium
AGTATAATTATTAGATACGGTTTCAATCAATTCGGTTTTTTTATGAGAGCATCTGTTTGATAAGAACAGATGCTTTTCATTTTTTTATTGCCAGACATTCTTTACTTTCACGGTCACAAATTCGAATAAAAAATCAACATGAAAAAGCCTGTTTGTATTTTATCCATCGTGGCAATTTTGTTCTCCTGTTCAAACCCGAAAACGAATAAAGAAATGGCAAAAGAATCGATTCCTGAAGTTCAAAAACTGACTTCAGATATCATGACTCCTGAAGTTTTGTGGAGTTTTGGACGTATTGGTGATCCTGTTGTTTCGCCTGATGGAATGATAGTTTTATATTCTGTTACCAATTACAATATAGAGGAAAATAAGTCGTACCGCGATTTATACTCGGTGCCTGTTGCCGGAGGAAGTCGTGTTAAACTGACTGAAACACCGGAGAAAGAATCTTCGGCGGCCTGGCGGCCTGATGGAAAGAAAATCGGGTTTCTCTCATCTAAATCGGGTGATACACAGCTTTGGGAAATGAATACCGATGGCAGCAATCCGGTACAGATTACTCAGATTTCCGGTGGAATTACCGGTTTTAAATATTCGCCTGACTGTTCGCATCTTCTTTACACCGCTGATGTCAAGGTTAACAAAGATGTTCATGACTTATTTCCTGATCTTCCCAAAGCAAATGCCTATCTGAAAACAGACCTGATGTACAAACATTGGGACGAATGGGTGCAAACTGTTCCTCACCCATTTGTGGCTGAAATTAAGGACGGGAAAATAGAAAATGGCGTGGATATTTTGAATGGAGAACCTTTTGAAAGCCCGATGAAACCTTGGGGTGGTGTAGAACAATTGGCGTGGAGTCCTGACGGGAAAACAGTCGCCTACACTTGCCGCAAGAAAACAGGGAAAGAATATGCAATTTCAACCAATTCGGATATCTATTTCTACAATCTGGAAACAAAACAGACTGAGAATAAGACCCAGGGCATGATGGGTTACGACCAGAATCCGGTTTTCTCACCCGATGGAAAATGGCTTGCTTGGGAGAGTATGGAACGCGATGGCTACGAAGCAGATAAAATCCGTCTTTTTATCCTGAATCTGGCAAGCGGTGAGAAAACGGATTTGTCCGCAAATTTTGATCAAAACTCAAGTGGCTTAACATGGAGCGCCGACAGCAAATCGATCTATTTTGTGAGTTGCTGGCAGGCACTTACGCAGATTTATCGTGCAGACCTTGCAGATCATAAAATTACGCCCGTCACCAAAGGAATTCAGGATTATGGTTTTGTTACTCAGGCCAATGAAAAACTTGTTGGCATGAAACATTCGATGAGTCAGCCTGATGAGATATATTCGATTGATCCGCAATCCGGCGCTGAAACCGAACTTTCATTTCAGAATAAAGGTATTCTGGATCAATTGGAACTGGGAAAAGTGGAAGAACGCTGGATAAAAACTACCGACAATAAGCAGATGCAAACCTGGGTTGTTTATCCACCTCATTTCGATCCGAAGAAAAAATATCCAACAATTCTGTTTTGTGAAGGTGGTCCGCAAAGTACAGTCAGTCAGTTCTGGTCATACCGATGGAATTTTCAGCAGATGGTTGCCAACGGCTACATTGTAGTTGCTCCAAATCGTCGCGGCTTACCCGGTTTCGGTAAAGAATGGCTCGAACAAATCAGTGGTGATTATGGCGGACAAAACATGAAGGATTACCTTTCAGCAATTGATGCAGTTGCAAAAGAACCGTTTGTCGACAAGGATAAATTGGGTTGTGTTGGAGCCAGTTATGGTGGTTTCTCCGTCTATTGGCTTGCCGGACATCATGAAAAACGATTCAAGGCATTCATCGCGCACGATGGGATGTTCAATCTCGAACAACAATACCTTGAAACAGAAGAGTTATGGTTTGTAAATTGGGATTTGGGTGGACCATATTGGGATAAAACAAATGCAGTTGCACAACGTTCGTATGCCAATTCACCGCATTTGTTTGTCGATAAATGGGATACTCCAATTTTAGTCATACACGGCGAAAAGGATTATCGTATTCTGGCCTCACAGGGAATGTCCGCATTCAATGCCGCGGTTTTGCGCGGTGTTCCTGCTGAAATGCTTATTTTCCCTGAAGAAAATCATTGGGTTTTACAAGCTCAGAATGGAATTCTTTGGCAACGGGTTTTTAAACAGTGGCTGGATAAATGGCTCAAATAGGTTAAAACTTAGAAATCAAAATACTTCCACTTTGCTTTTGGTCGTTTCAAGCAATCCCCTGATCTGAGCGGCAGAGCGGATCAGGGAAACGGCATCATCCAGGCTTATTCTGGATAAGTTGATTGTCAGATCAAATTCATCTTCGATGCCATGGTCTCCTGCAATATGTTGGCGCAGGTTATGTCTTTCTTTTTCCGTTTTTTCAATAAATTCTGCAGCCTCCCTGAGATTCAACTGATTTTTCTCCATAATTTGTTTTATCCGCCAGCCTAAAGGAGCTGTCAGACGAACAAGCAGCGATTTTTCAATGTTTCTGGCGATAATATGACTTGCTCTTCCAACAATAATGCAATAGCCATCGTTGGCAAAACTTGAAATTAAATCAATCAGGGTCTTGCTGATTCTCCGGTCGCTTTTGTACCTTTTTTCACTGAAAGCGCTCAGGATATCATCGAATAAAGTCCGTTCACCTTCTTTAAGGTAACTCCGCAGTTTATTCGGATCCATGTTTAGTTCACGGGCACTTTCTTCCAAAATCTCCTTACTCAACACCTTCCATTTTTTCAACACTGTTTGTTTATCAAGTTCAGCAGCAAGCAATCTTGCAAAATTGACGCCACTGCATCCCACTTCTCTCGAAATACAAATAACAGGTCCTGGCCGGGAGTTCGCTGAATAATATTTCGGATCGTTTTGGTGAAGCCTTTTATTCAGGTATTCCATCATTGCATTATTCATGGCGCTAAAGTTTTGGTTCGGTTTAATTTACGAAATATTTTCATGCATGTTTGCATTTTCCCCTATTGATTTTCCTGATTTTTTATGATATCTAATATTTCGGAGCCGGATTTCATTTACCGACGGATATTTGTTTGATTTTTCAAAAACCACCGGAGTAATTCGTCGTGATTTTGAATGAAGAGATTAGCTTGGAGATCATGTTTGATGAGATCATTTTCAGTAATTATTGAACTGAAAATATTGCAAACAGTCTGGTTCTAGGATTCAGGCAATTGAAAGACTAATGGATTGGACTTTGAAATTATTTTCGTAAAGATTCCGATTCTAAAATCCGGCTATAGAAATAATCGAGTTCATTTCTGATTTCATCACGGATATCGCGGTACACATCGGGGATTTGGTCTTTAGGGCAATTTGCTTTTTTGGGATCTGCGAATCCTAAATGAATTTTATGGTTGGCCTGAATATTTACCGAAGTAATTTTATCTTTTGTTCCGTCACAAAGGGTGATCAGATAGTCAAAAGTGATGCCTTCAAAATCCGTGTAACTTTTTGGTGTTTTCAAACTAATATCAATTCCTACTTCCTTCATGACCTGAATTGCCATCGGATCGGTATGCTCATCGGGATGCAGGCCGGCAGAAAAAACTTCCAGCGAACGATCCATTTTCTGGAGAAATGCTTCTGCCATCATACTTCGGCACGAATTACCTTCTGTACACAGAAAAATTATCCTCATTTTGATACACTGTAAATGACTTGAATTTAGCCATTTAAAGGTAATGAAAAAAAATCAATTTCGGATGTTGAACTGGTCCTTACTTATTTAAAATGTCTGTTTTATCTTCAATGAAAAAGGCTGAACCCGATGAATAAACGGATTCAGCCTTTTTTTTCCAGATAAGGCAGATTGTCAGATTTTAAATTTCTATTACGGATTGTTCAAGTTCAATCGCTTTCGGAAACAGAATATTGTTTTCCAGGTGAATGTGCCGGTGCAAATCATCTTCAAACTCCTTCAGTTTACCGTAAAGCACCCGGAACGTATTGCAGGCGTCTTCAGGCGGTGTATAGCCGTTACTTAAGCGGAAAAGCGCTTTCAGGATTACTCCGGCATCTTCGTGCTCCTGTTCCATGGCTGAAATAGGGCCGGCAACGGTACCAAAACACGAATCACTGGTGCAATTTCCGGCTGCATCGCTTGCCAGTTGCTTGATGTATGGGAAAAGAATCTGTTCCTCTTTCTGCATATGCGAAAGTAATTCTTCGGCCAGATCAATAAATAATTCATTAATCATGATAACTTCAGAATGATTTTCTCCATGTACATCGGCTACTTTCTGAGCCAAAGGAAGTATTTGCGGTATGGCTTTGCTCACGTACTGATGATGCGTATTCTGGATGTAATCGGCTAAAAAGCCAATTTCCCAGCCATCAAAATCGTGCACGGCCGATCCTTGTTGACTTTTCAGGTTTTCTAATGCACCAATGACTATTGACTCGTCAGTTTTAGCGTTGGTACAAGCTTCAGCCACCGATATTTTTCCTCCACAGCAAAAATCAATTCCATAACTGCTGAACACATCAGCAGCCCTGAAGTCAAGTTTCACAATTTCTCCTACTGATTGATATCTAATGTTTTCCATTTATTTTGTTGTTTTAAATTGTTTTTATTTTTCTCTGTGAAACTCTGTGAAAACTCTTTTAAACTCTGTGGTTAAACTTTTCTAACCACAGAGAACACCGAGCAAAAACACAGAGTTTCACAGAGTTTTAAAAATTCTTAGTTTACTTCCTTTTTCACCGACCAGCCAAATACCAGTCCGGCAACAAAATAGACTAATGCCAATACCCCAACTGCAAAAATGGTGTCGCCAATTACACGTAACCAGCGAAGCGTTTGCATAAATGGTTGTTGCAGGAATTCGGCAGAACGGGCATACCACATGCCATATTTTACACTGGCTACTGTTTGAAGTAATCCAACCGGCAATACACTAATCAGTACCATCAGAGCAAGTCCAATGTTGATTGACCAGAAAGCAATGAACAGCGGTTTATCGTTCCATACACTTTTCACCCACATGTTCCGGAGTACAAACAACATCAGCGAGATTCCCAGCATTCCATACACACCAAACAATGCGGTGTGGCCGTGAACGGCAGTCGTGTTCAATCCTTGCATGTAATACAATGCGGTTGGCGGATTAATCAGGAATCCGAAAATGCCGGCTCCAACCAAATTCCAGAATGCTACTGAAATTAATCCGTAGATCGGCCAGCGATAAGCGGTCAGCCAGTTGGTGTGTTTGCTCAACTTGAAATTATGCCAAACTTCGAAGCCCATCAGGACCAGCGGAACAACTTCCAATGCGCTGAATGTAGCACCTAAAGCCAGTATTGCAGTCGGTGTGCCGGTGAAATACAGATGATGGAAAGTTCCGATGATTCCACCGCCCAAGAAGATGATGGTAGAAAGCAGTACTGCAGTAGTTGCCGATTTGATGCGCAGTAATCCGAGTTGCACAAAAATGAAGGCGGATACAACAGCGGCGAAAACTTCGAAAAAACCTTCGACCCAAAGGTGTACCACCCACCAGCGCCAGTATTCGGCAATGGCCAGATTGGTTTGTTGTCCCCACATCAGTCCGGCTCCGTAGAATGAACCAATAGCTGCCGAAGCGACCACAAAAAGAATAATCAGGTTGCGGCTTTCCGAAGGAGTTTTCAGGATTGGAATCAGCGGACGAACCATTAACGCTAACCAGATAAACAAACCTGCGAAAAGGAAAATCTGCCAGAAGCGACCAAGGTCAACATATTCGTAACCCTGATGACCAAACCAGAAGTTTTCGGCCAAACCCAGTTTCTGCATTACACCCATCCATTGGCCTGCCAATGAACCAACAACAATTACAAGTAATGCTCCAAATAATACGTTCACACCAAACCGTTGAAACTTGGGTTCGTAACCCGAAACGGCTGGGGCAATATACAGACCAGTAGCCAGCCATGAGGTAGCAATCCAGAAAATAGCCAGCTGAACATGCCAGGTTCGTGAAACCGAATAAGGTAAAATAGTATCGAGATTCAGCCCATAAAAAGAGTTCCCTTCGACACCAAAATGTGCGGTCACTATTCCCAAAATGACCTGAACCAAAATCAATGCCGTAACGATCACAAAATATTTCAGAGTGGCCTTCATCGAAGGTGTTGATGTCAGGTTGATCAGTGGATTGGTTGCAGGCATTTCAATATGTTCTTCGTTGTCTCGGGAGCGAGCATACTGATAAGCCATTAAAGCAATTCCCAGCAACAAAATAATCACGCTGAATCCGGTCCATATATGCAAATCGCCGGTGGCAATATTGCCAACCAGTTCTTCATGCGGCCAGTTGTGTGTGTAGCTTAGTTCACTGTTTGGTCGTTCGGTTACGCAAGCCCACGATGCCCACCAAAAAAAGGCCGTCATCTTGTTCATCCGCTCCTGAGTTTTAATCGAATTTTCAGGAATGGAATAGTTTTCGCGCAGTTTAGCCATTTCAGGATTGTTTGTAAACAAACCCGAATAAAATGCACTGGTATTCTGAATAGCCTGTGCCCGTGTGGCACTCACAGTAATTGTTTTAGCAGAAGCACTGTAGGTGTTCTTCCGGATATCCTGCTGAAGTTTGATCTTCAGGTAAGCCTGATCTGCCGGATCAATTTCAGCAAATTTCTTAGCGAATTTTTCTGTTGACAATACGTCCAATATCGCAATGGCTTCTTTGTGTAGCCAATCTGCAGTCCAGTCAGGAGCCTGATATGCGCCATGACCCCAAACACTTCCCAGCTCCTGACCTCCAATTGACTGCCAGATGTTTTGTCCGTCGTGAATATCCTGACCGGTAAAAAGAACTTTCCCGTCGCTTGTTACCACATTATCAGGAATTGGCGGTGCCTGATGGTATATTTCGATTCCGAAGTAGCCCAGTACTCCAAAACTGATAACCATTACCGCGATAAACCCAAACCATAATTTTCGAATGTTCATTACTTTTAGATTTTAAAATTTATAAATAAGTTTTCTTGTAATTCAATGTTCGGAACAAATATAGATGGATGATTTAGTGTACTTTTATGAGCGAGATCATACGGACGATAATTGATTAAATATCATTAATTCAGATTATTAACCGTCATTATTGATTGATTTCAGGAATTGAACGAAGAAAATTAAAAGAATAGATTCTCTTAATTTATTCTTTTGGAGTATTTGAAATTGCAAAACCCCTTAAAAATGATTGACGAAAAGATTCTTGTTGAATATGGCGCGGTAGAATTGAAACTTGAAAAGGGAGCATTTCTTTTTCATGAAAAGGAACGTGCTGCTCATTATTTTCAGGTGAAAACCGGAAAGATCAAAATGTTTAACCTAAATGCGGAAGGCAAATTATTTACCCAGGGAATGTTTGAGGCGGGTGAAAGCTTCGGAGAGCCGCCGCTCTTCACCGATTCTAATTATCCGGCTTGCACGGAGGCAGAGGAACCCAGTTGTCTTTTTAAGTTACCGAAAGCCAAATTTTTTAAACTCCTGAAAGAAAATCCGGAAATTCATTTTCAGATTACCCGAATGTTGGCTACCCGATTGCTGTACAAATCGATGCAGTTGAAAGAAATATCAAGTTTCAAACCTGAACACCGTATTCTAAGCTTGATCGACTATCTGAAAAAAGAGGAAGGTATTCCGGCTGATCAGAAATACGAAGTCAGTCTCACCCGCCAGCACATTGCCGACCTCACCGGATTGCGCGTTGAAACCGTTATCCGTTCGGTAAAAACCCTCCAAAAGGAAGGTAGTCTGGATATTCGGGGACATAAGATTGTCCGATGAGAAAGTTTACAAATTGCGATTCTAAATTCAAGCTTAATCCATCACTTTTACACCCTTCACCGCATTGGGATTAATCTGGTGCAAATCGAAAATGATTAGTTCATTTTTACCTTTTTTCAGCCAGGGAGCGGGACAATACAGCTGTTTTTGAGGACCAATATTCCAGTATCTTCCAAGATTGTGGCCGTTAATCCACACCACTCCCTTTTCCCATTGGCTCACGTCCAGATAGGTGTCGCCAGTGGCTGTCAGCTCAAATTCGCCTTTAAAAAATGTGCCCGGTTGGATTACTTCGGTTTTTGAGTATTTCAGGTTACTCAGATACGCTTCGTCAAACGGAAGAGTGAATATCTGCCAGTCCATCAAGGTCATACCGTTCAGCGAAACACGTTCGGTAATTCCTTTCCGGTCGATCATGTATTCGGCAAAATTGATATGCCCCATGCCTTCTACCAATATGTCGAGTTGCGGATTTTCACTCGTTGAGGCTGGAAGTTCGATGATATTTTCAGCTTTGGCGCGATCAAGTTTCCCAATGTATTTGCCATCTACAAAAATGGTGGCATAATCGTGTAATTCGGTGATCCTGAGTTTGCCTTTCTTATAGCCAATGAGCTTAGTCCGGTATAGGATAAATCCACCTTTCTGCCCGAACATTTCCATGGGTTTTGGCTGAGGTGCACGAATTGCTTCCGGAAGATTATCCCAAACTGAAGCCGAAGCGGTTAGTTTGATTTCAGGAATTTCGATGACTGGGTTTGAAGCCGGAACAGCCGGAAGTTTTTGTTTTTCCGGAAGATATTTTGCCAGGATATTCCGCAAGGCGTAATATTTGGGTGTTGCCTGTCCCATTTCATTGATGGGTGCATCGTAGTCGTAGCTGGTCACATCCGGTTGATATTGTGTCGGGCTAAAAGAATTGGCTCCGGCCCAATAACCAAAGTTCGTACCACCATGAATCATATAAAAATTAAACGACTTATTGTGATCCATCAGCCATTTTAAATCACTCATGAGGCTGGAAGTATCCGGACGTTGCCACTTTTCACCCCAGTGGGTGAGCCATCCGGGATACAATTCGCTGCAAAACGAAGGAACATTCGGATTTGCCTTGGTAGCTTCTGCAAAGTTTTCTTCATTGGTTCCAGGATCCAGGCCAATAGCAGCATCAGGCAATGAACCGGCTTCGAGCATAAACGGAGTGGCGCCGTCAGACGTGTAAAACGGAACTTCAATGCCGTTTTCCTTCCACACCTGTTGAATCCATTTCATGTAGGTGCGGTCGTTCCCGTAGCTTCCGTATTCGTTTTCAACCTGAACCATCAGGATTGGTCCGCCACTGGTTATCTGAAACCCTTTCACCTGAAGAGCCAGCGCTTTAATATAGCGTTCAACCGCTTCGGTATATCGTGAATCCATACAGCGCACTTTTATATCTGGTATGCTCAGCAGGTACGATGGCAATCCGCCAAAATCCCATTCGGCACAAGCATACGGACCTGGTCGCAGTATCAGCCACATGCCTTCTTCCTGAACGATGCGGATAAATTGGGCAATGTTGTGGTTCCCGGTTTGAAAATCGAACACTCCGGGTTCGGATTCATGGTAATTCCAGAAAATATATGCTGCTATGGTATTGCATCCCATCGCTTTTGCCATCTGGATGCGATGCCGCCAGTATTCAACAGGGATTCGCGCCGGATGCATTTCTCCGGAAATCATCTGAAAAGGTTTGCCATCGAGCAAAAACTCAGTTTTTGACAAGGAAAATGAATGTTTGACATTTTGACTGAACAAATTGGTGATCAACATTCCGCCAAGTATAATGGTCAGGATTAGCTTATTCATAGGTTTAAATTTGTTGGATGCTAAATTAGGAATTTGTATGAGAACTAACATCTGCCTGATAGAAACTCCCGAAAAATAATGGAGTTTGGATGTTCGGGGCCATATGATTTTCAATATAGAAAGTCCATGATCAACTGATTTCATTTTTTACCTGGGCTTTCACCATTTGGTTGAAATCTGACTTATTTCAAATTCCCCAGATTGAAAACGCTCGCCGGAATTTGGGTATCGAGTTGAATTTCCTGAATCGTCAATTTTGTTCCCGGACCATCTTTCAGCATATCCTTATAAACAAACGACAAGGGAAACCAGCGACCCTGTACCTTCTGAACATTCGAAAAGGTAATCCGCTTCAGCAGTTTCCCGCTCTTCGCGAACAAATCTTCTTTTAAGGGGATAAAGCGCTCCGAATCTACCCACATTTTTCGGGTAAAATAATTTGCATCAGGAATAATTGCGGTAAGTGTCACCACCCAGCAATTTGCCCCGTCGATGGTTTCTGTGCCGGTCACATCGGCCTGGTATTGCTCTAAAAGCGGCTTGTCATTCATCATGTCTTCGTACGACATATCGCTGCCCATCACCGATTGGCGCAACATGTGCCCCGAAATCTGGACTGTGCGATCGGTCGTCGGTGAATAAATCCAAAGTTGATTGTCGAGTTTCAGCATCTTGGTTCCTTTCTCGCGTGCCGGAGCCAGATATTCGGTATAAGCTTTGTGATCGCCTTCGCCGTAGATCTTTGAAACCATGGTCCGTTTCGTCCGTTCCGTGCCAACTTCCATACTGGCGGTCATTACACGCGTTTTGGCTGACATGTTTTTATCCACTTTATCCAGAATAGATTTACCTGTTGGGTAATTTTGCGCATAAGAAGTTGCCAACACAAGAAATAATAGAATACCTATTTTAAATGAGTTCATTTTTTAAATCGTAAATGGTAAATATTAAAATCGTAAATAATTTTATCCTTCCAGTTCCTTAAACAAATTGGCCGTTTGCCTTTTGTAAATTCCGATTCCGGCGAGCATTGCCCCAATCACAGTTGAAAAAATCCCCGGCACAAAACCAATGTAATAGGTTGTACTACTGATGTGTGCACGCATCACCGATGGCATCAAAAAATTGGAATCTTTCATCATGCTGCTTATATCCCATCCAACCGTTTGCATGTACCACGAAATCAATAACCCAACAATCACACCAATCACCGAACCAACAATTCCGATCAGCAGCGATTCGGCAACAATGGTCAGATAAACTTCGTGCTTGCTTTCGCCAATGGCAAGTCGCAAACCGAATTCGCCATAGCGGCGCAATCCGCCGAGTAATCCGGCGTTCCACAATACAATGGCCATGGCAATTATAAAGATCGTCACAATAATCCCCTGAACATTTTCGGAATAAGCAACTAAAAAGCCCATGTCGTTCATTTCTGATAAGGGCAACATCACCGGTGCAAACTTATCCTGACTGTTTACATATTGCGCGTTAAATGACTTGGCCGCTTCCTTTGCCAATTTGTTGTCGTACCGCGCATTGGTAAAAAAGCCCAAAATTTCTCCGGAAGCATTTTCCATGTATAATGCCGAGCGGACATCTTCAATATCGGCAATCATCAATCCGCGGTCGAGCATGGTAATTCCAAAATGCAGCGTTCCTGAAACCGTGAAATTATACATGGCCATATCGCCATACATTCCGCTCGAAATCAGGGTAACTTTATCACCGGGTTTCAGTTTCATTTTACGGCAAAGCTCATCACTTAAAAGCATTTCGCCCGGATTGGAAGGGAATTTCCCACTCACCAAAGTCGGACCTAAATTCATCCGGCTGATTTCTTCCGTAGAATTCAACAAACGGATTCCCATGCCCGACACATTTCCCTGTGAACGGGTATGGCCGCTGCTATCCGGAGCATCGAGCAATCCGCCAAACTGGATCCGTTCGGCCCAGGTCATCTCCGGAAATTGTTTTTGCAGGCTTTCCTTTAGAGTATCGACGCCCAACAAAGCCAGGTCGTTGGGCAACTGAGAACTGTTTTCGCTGTAGGATCGGGTCATCACTTTCACATGCCCGGTAGTGAAATTTGCCGTCGATTCGATGCTGTCGCCGATTACTCCGCTCAGTAACGACTGTAAAAACACGGTGATAATTACACCCAGAGCCACCACGATGATGGGGATCAGGCTGCGACTCTTGTCACGCATCAGTCCTTTGAATAAAAATTGAATCATAGCGCTTTCCCCCTTATGGCATCGGTTGGTTTCATGCGGGCAATTTTGTGTGCCGGCCAGTAACTTACCAATGCGGTTATTACCATGATAAACGAGATGGTTCCGGCAACCAGTTTCAGGGTAAAATACGGAAACATTTTATCGGCCATCGGAACACCAAAACTGCTCACATCCATCGGAATATGAATTCCATTGACTGCGAAGGCAACAAATATTGGCAAACCCCAGATGGTGCCAACAAGTATCGCCAATAGCGCATTCATGGTTCCTTCGAGCGTAAAAAGGGAAACAACTTGTTTTTGAGTCATCCCAAGTGCAACCAAAGTGCCAATTTCGCGTTGCCTGCGGAAAATCGATAAGGTTTGGGTATCGAAAATGGCTATCAAAGCCATACTCAGAAAGATGAAATAAAATACATTGTATCCTTTTGATTTGGCCTGAATCATAGCCGCCGTTTGTTTAGTCAGTTCGGTTTGGTCTTTAAACGGCCATGCTGACAGTTGTTGAATCGGAATCTCCGGTTTGGTAATCAGGATGGTACAGGCATTCGGCTGCAATGTCATTTTCTGAAGTTCATCCAAAGGCAACCAAATCTGTCCAATATCAACTGTTGGAACCGAAGTCCGGAAGATTCCCGCCACCCGAATGTCCACCGCTTCGAATGTTCCGTTCACATCACGCCAGCGAAGGGTAACGAGATCGTTTACTTTCAGATTAGCCTGTTTCGCCATATGAGCACCCATAATTACCGGAATTTCCGCACCATCAGCTTTGAGCAAATACGTTGGCAAGGCCAGCAAATGCTGATCGGGACGAATGCCTTTGAGCAAAACACCCTGCATTCGCCCACCCGGATAAATGGTGCCTTTGGCATATAAAACCGGTTCAATGTCGTGGGCATCATATTCTTTCCTGAACGACGACGGCACAACAGCAGCACTTGAATCGATCGAAAAAGGATCGTACGGGTCGTATTTCTGGCTCCAATATTGTCCTCCGGCAATTTCCCAGGTCACCGTGTCGGTCACCGCCTGACGGTTCCAGCCTTCGAGCAATCCCTGCATAAAAATAATCAGCACAAACGTAAACGACAGCACAAACACGTTGAGCCAGGTTTTCAGTCCGTTACCAATTAAACTTCGCAAAGCCATTTTTATCATGGTCATAAAGCCCCTCCTAACCTCCCCGAAGGGGAGGAATCTAAGTCATTGTTATTTGTAATTGTCCCTTGTGAAGATTCACTTTTCAAGTCCCCCTTTGGGGAATTTAGGGGGCTGCTATCCTCGACTACTTTTCCGTCTGCCAACCGAATGATCCGGTGCAAATAGCCGATCACTTTTTCGTCGTGCGTGGCGAATATAAAAGTGGTTTTCAGTTCCCGGTTCAGTTTCTCCATGGTTTGCAGAATATGGTGCGAGTTAGCCGCGTCGAGGTTGGCGGTTGGTTCGTCAGCCAAAACAAGGCGTGGACGTTTTACCATCGCGCGGGCAATGGCCACACGCTGACACTCACCTCCGGAAAGTTGCGAAGGACGGGATTTCACCTTGTCTGTCAATCCAACCCATTCGAGGGTTTCCAGCACGCGCTGTTTCCGCTCGCCAGCACTCATTTTCAACAGCAACAGCGGAAATTCGACATTCTCGAATACCGTATAAACTGGCAATAAATTGTAATTCTGAAAAATGAAACCCAATTCTTCTTTCCGGAGTTGTGCGGCTTCTTTTGGGCTCAGATTTCCGACCGACTTGCTCAAAACAATCACATCACCATCTGTTGGCACATCCAATGTCCCGATAATATTCAATAAAGTAGTTTTGCCCGATCCGCTTGGGCCAACTAATCCGGTAAATTCACCTTCGGTAAAAATCAGATTCACACCTTTTAAAGCAGTGAAAAATCCATCTCCTATCGGAAACTTCTTGACCAGATTTTTAACTTCAACAATCGTTTTCATACTATTCGTGTAATTCGATTAAATTCGTGCAATTCGTGTATTAGAAATTATAATTCACCATCAACTCAAAACCTTTCCCATTGAACAGATTTTTTCCCGGCGACGCTGAGGTGATCAGGTTAAAACTTTCCGGATTCCAATAGCCGATGGCATAAAAACTCCAGTTATCGTAGGTTCGGGACCAGCTCAGGTAATTGTAAACCAAATCACGATCGGGAACAAAATACACCATAGCCGAAATGTTATCCAGAATGGAAACCGGGTAGGTAAACAAGCTGCCAATCAGGTTTAAAGTCGTCCCTTTTACCAGAAACTCATCGCCCACATGATACCGGAAATACTCCAGTGTGGCACCCAAACCGTTGCCTATTCCGAAGGTGTAATCTGCACCCAGATTCCATGCATCCTGAAAACGCGGAATATTATCGGGAT
Organism: uncultured Prolixibacteraceae bacterium; assembly: GCA_903865775.1. Classification (GTDB taxonomy): domain Bacteria; phylum Bacteroidota; class Bacteroidia; order Bacteroidales; family Prolixibacteraceae; genus Aquipluma. The sequence continues at coordinate 14,309 of CAIPKZ010000149.1, forward strand.
TGGCCTGTAACTGAGTGACACTCGATTCGAACCACAATCCGATGCCCAAATCCCATTTTCCATCCAATCCGAAGCGTGATTCATTCAGCAAATCATTTTCCGGCGAGGCAAGATTTGAATGATGAACATCCACTTTTCGGAAATGTGTACTTAATGCCAGTTCTCCCGGTCCTGCAGGCAGTTGAAAACGCCCGCCAAGTTCAGGAAACCAGCTATCAGTGCCTATCGTTTCAAATCCTTTGGGCTTTTTATTTCCGATCAAAGTCCACAGCCAGATGTTCGAATTATTCTGGAAATAATAGCGTCCCAAAGCCCCATAAACACCATCTGTCAGTAGTAGCGGATCGCGGACATCAACGCGGTCGAACCACATTAACGGACGGAAAATCTTGGCCGAACCGAAATTTATCTTTTGCAGTCCCAGGCGCAATTCCCAATGATCTTTAGAATATCTCGCCCAAACCCGATACGGTTTAAATTGTCCGAAAACACTGTCC
>CAIPKZ010000150.1 GCA_903865775.1 uncultured Prolixibacteraceae bacterium
ATCCTTGAATCTTCCAATGAATATCGTTTATCTGAGGCAGAAAATGAAGCTATTGACTCAGCTTTAAAAGTTAGTGAAGATGGTGTAACCTACTCACATGACAAGATAATCTCTGATGCGCGGATTAAATTTCCAAATCTGAAGTTCAAATGAGAACCGTTGGGTGGAATGAATTGGCCCGCCGGGATTATTTCGAAAACATTGACTTTCTGCTGCTGAATTGGTCAGATAAAGAAGCTCAAATGTTTATTGACAAGGTATTTGAAATCGAAAACTTGCTGGTAAAGGGCAATGTTGAATTTCAAAATACCAACCGGGCAGATATTAGACGCTGTGTAATAAACAAACAAACCACTCTGTTCTACAGGGTTATTGATGAAGAGAAAATAGAGTTTCTTCGTTTTTGGAATAACAGCCAGAATGTCAGACATACGAATCTTTAAACCAGGGGCATTCAAAGATCTCTCATCGAAATCTATTTCCTGCGGAAAGTCAATTATTTTGATAAAAAAAGCATGGCTGCAAATCCGCAACCATGCTTTTCTATATGTAGCTAAATCGGTATTACTTTACCAGTCTTTTTATTTCCCTTTGAGGAACCAGTGCTTTGGTTACTTTGCCAGTCACCAGTTCACTTTTCAGGTTGAACGTTCCTGTTTGTTTGATATCGCTGGATGAATTTCCAATTTTCAGAGAATATTTTCCGGCTTCAGCAATCCACGAAGATGTTTTTTCGTCAAACGAAGCCAAATCCTGAGCTTTTACAGTAAAATTCAGTGATTGAGTTTCTCCCGGCTTCAGCGATTTGGTCTTGGCAAACGCCGTCAATTCTACCTCAGGTTTGTTCAGTTTTTGAGCTGGAGTGCTCCGATAAAGTTGAACCACTTCGCGTCCGGCAACTTTTCCAGTGTTTTTTACATCAACCGATACCGTGATTTGATTTTTAAATTCAGAAGAACTTAGTTTGATGTTGCTGAAATCAAACGAAGTATAGGATAGTCCGTAGCCAAATTCATACGCTACAGGAACTTTGAACGTTTTGTAATAGCGGTATCCGACGTAAATATCGTCTTCGTAAACCACTTCCCAGGGCGTCCGGCGCATAAACGAAAATCCGGATTGGTCGGGAGCATTATCTTTCTTATCCGATTTTTCGGCAACTCCCGGGAAATTTTTTGCAGAAGGAGCATCGGCATAAGACATTGGAAAAGTAATTGCCAGTTTTCCTGAAGGGTTCACTTTGCCCGACAATACATCAACAACCGAGTTGCCACCTTCCTGACCAGGTAACCATGCCAGTAAAATGGCATCCGGAATGTTGCGCCAGCTGGCTACTTCAACAACACCGGCCACATTCAGAATAACAACGGCTTTTTTGCCTTTGGCATGAAACGCTTCGGTTACGTTTTTGATCATTTCTTTTTCAGTTGAAGTCAGATAAAAATCTCCTTCAGTTGCAGTGCGGTCGATACCTTCTCCTGAAAGCCGTCCAAGTGTGATCAGTGCGATATCAGTTTTCTCAGCCATTTTTGCAGCAAGCACTGGTGAAACGGTCATTTCAGCAACCGGATCTTTTGCTCCCATAAAAGACAAGGGGTTTTTCGATGGACCACTTTTCAGTACAGTTTCTTTCATGTAATTCGTATATGTACTTTTTAGCTCATCAAGAGCGGTATAGCCTCCATTGGCAATACCTTCGATAAGAGAAACTGTATGTTCTTCGTTCACATCACCGCTTCCGGTACCTCCGGAAATAAATTCATAAGAAGCATTACCGAAAGCGGCAATATTCTTTACTGATGACTGAATAGGTAGTGCATTGGCTTTATTTTCAAGCAAAACCATTCCGTCGGTAGCAGCCTGACGGGTAACTGCAGCATGAGCTTTTAAATCGGGTGTACTTGAAAAGTTGTAATTGTTGTAGCGTGGAGCTTTCAGCATAATTTTCAGGATTCTGGAAACGTTCAGATCCAGAACGTTCAGGTCCAGTTTGCCATCTTTTACTGCGGTAATAATTTCCTGAATTTGTTTGGTCTGACCAGGCTGAATCATGTCGTTTCCAGCAATCATCTGGGCAACTACATCGCTGCCACCACCCCAGTCAGTCATCACATAACCTTCAAAATTCCAGTCGTTTCGAAGAATTTTGGTCAGCAAGTCATTACTTTCAGAAGTGTAGGTGCCGTTTATTTTATTGTAGGAAGACATCACCGTCCAGGGCTGAGCTTCTTTCACGGTAATTTCGAAACCTTTCAAATAAATTTCGCGCAAAGCACGTTCGCTTACAATCGTATTTACAGTCATTCGGTTGGTTTCCGAATTGTTGGCAGCAAAGTGTTTAATAGAGGTTCCTACACCGTTCGACTGGATTCCTTTTACCATCGCAGCTGCAATTCTGCCAGATACCAATGGATCTTCAGAATAATATTCAAAATTACGGCCGCAAAGCGGGTCGCGTTGAATGTTCAAAGCAGGAGCAAGCAGAACATCAGAGCCGTATTCTTTCACTTCATTTCCCATAGCTTTACCCACACTATAAATCAAGTCGGTATCCCAGGTTGAAGCCAACACCGTAGCAATCGGAAAAGCGGTACAAAAATAGGTTTTCGTTTCACCTTTGCGTTTTGGCTGAACGCGCAAACCGGCAGGACCATCGGTTAAAACCTGAGAGGCAATTCCCAACTCCGGAAATTCAGAAGAAACACCTGCAGCTCCGGGTAGGTATTTCCGGATTTTATTAACCATTTCAACATATACCGGATCTTTGGAATCCACCTTTCCGTCGAATCCTTTTGGCATTTTTGCCCTTATTGAATCCGGGAGTTCAAAAAACATTCCCGTCCCAATCACTAACTGCGCTTTCTGTTCAAGAGTCATTTTTGAGATAATCTTCTGAATCTTTTGTCCATCAGTAGATTTAGCGCTAACGGCCTTAACCTGAAAAGCCAAGGTAAACACGGAAAAAACAATGGCAAAAACCATTGTTGAACGAAGCCATTTATGTTTCATATCTGTTTCAATAAATGTATAAAATTTCTATATGTCAATATGACGCAATGATAGCTTATAATTTATTGAATTCAAAATTGCAGAGGGCATAAGGCAGGATAATTATCAGCAATTTAGCCGAAAAAGATATATTATAAAACAGGTGTCATGAGTTGTGCTGATCGAAAAAGCAGGCAAAGTAGTGGCCATTACTCAAGAAACCGCGGTTTGAAAATGAACTTCCAACCGCGGTTTTCTGAGCATAGAAATAATCAACTAAAATTACCTGAAGAGTTCTTTTAATTTTTCAGATCATTTTTCGTGCTTCACGGTCGGGATCATTTTTCAATTCAGATTGATCATTCAAAATCATAGTTTCACCTTTTTCGGTGGTATAGGCTTTCCACTCCGGAAGTCCACCTTTATTCGGATTTCCGGTTTTCATGAATTGAAGCAGTGCTCCTGACATTTTCTCGGAAAGTGCCCGTGGCCGTTTGCCGCCGCCGGTATGGGTGAGCATCAGATCGGTATTGGCATACCAGAAACAAATGTCGAGGCAATGAAAGGCACGCATCCGGTTGTCGAACAGCGGAGGCTGCCAGCCAAACCACGCTAAATAAACCGGGGCTTTTTGAGCAGACTTTGCATTGGCGGTTTCGATAGCTCCTTTGCGGTTGCTGCTTACCAATGTCATAATTTCTATTGGTTTTGCGTTGGGATAGATTTTGGCATAGGCATCATAAACGGTTGCTGCTTTGTCTCCCAATCCGCCTCCGAAACCTGCGCGTTCTTTCAACGATTCAATCGCTTTTTCGCGGCTTATTTTTTCCATTTCAGGCATGGTACGTGCCATTCCCCATTCGTGGAAAGTAGTGCAAATCAGCATCGGAACATCTGATGACAGACCTGTCGCATCAGCGTAGAACTGACCTTTGGTGACATTTACGCCATCGGCAACCGGACTGAACCCACCGCGCACGCCTGTTCCTGAATTTTCAGCAGCGAACTTTTTGGCGGCACTATTGGCCAGAGCAATGTAATCTTTCCAAGGCATTTCCTGAAGTTTATCCACTTCTGAAGCATTCAATCCGGCTTCTTTCAGAATGTATTCACCCAGTTTTTGAGAAGCCGCTTGGTCCATCGCTTTAACGGTCGATCCGCTCAGTGGAACCGCTTTATGAAACAATCCTTTCGCTTTTGGCATGGCTGCCAAAACGCAAACTTTGGCACCGCCACCCGACTGACCCATGATGGTCACATTTCCGGGGTCACCGCCGAAGTTGGCAATGTTATCGCGCACCCATTCCAGAGCGGCAACCATATCCAAGGCACCAACATTTCCTGAATCGGCATATTTTGAACCTCCGGCAGCTGATAAATCGCTGAACCCGATTGGTCCCAAACGGTGGTTGATTGACACAAATACAATATCTCCTTTGCGGCTGAGGTTTTCACCGTCGTAGCCATCCTGTTCGATGCCGTTTCCGTTGGTATAGCCGCCTCCATGCAGCCAAACCATCACCGGACGTTTTTTGGAATCAACCGCTGGTGTCCAGATGTTCAGCTTCAGGCAATCTTCACTCACATCGTCGTAGTTCCAATGGTCGACAAACGACGAATACGCATTGGCATATCGGTTGTCCATGATTTGTGGTGCGGTATTTCCCCACCAAACGGTTGGCAAAGTATCGGTCCATGGTTTTGGCGCTTGTGGCGGCATAAAGCGGTTTTTTCCCGAAGTGTCCGCGCCGTAAGGAATTCCCCTGTAGCAGGTTATTCCTCTCAGGATAAATCCTTTTACCTTTCCGTATTTGGTGTCGGCAATGGCAATCGAATCTCCAATTTGCAATATCTGGTCGTCATCGTCGGCTTTCGACGAATTGGTTGCGCCGGAAATAAATGGCATGGAAGTTAATCCAAGTCCGGCAGCACCGGCTCCGAGCGTCTGGAAAAAGTTGCGTCTGTTGGTTTTCATTGGTTTTCAGTATAGTTAAGGTTCTATTTGAATAACAGTGGTGCAAATTCCGAAAGATATACCCGCCAGTTGGTCCAGGTGTGGCCGCCTTCGCTTTCACGATAAGTATATTTCATTCCTATTCCATCCAATTTTGCACGATAATCCGACACATTTTTGTAAAGGAAATCAGCCTTTCCGATACCTATCCAGTAAAGTTTATACCCGTTTGTCATTTGGATTTTGAGCGTACGATCGAAGTTTTCGTACACTTTTGAGGTGTTTTTTGGATCGGTCATGATCGCTGCGGAAAATAAACCTACATAGTCGAAAGTATTTGGATAATACCTTGAAATATGCAGTGAATGGTAGCCGCCCATGGATAAACCTGCGATGGCGCGGTCTGCTTTGTCTGCCTTTACACGATAGTTGCTTTCTACGAATTTGATGACATCCGTAAAAGTTTCTTCAAATTTACCGTCCATGGTATTGGGCAACTGGAAAGTTGGTTTGTACATTCCAAGGCTCGATTCGCCTGGTGCTGCTTCCTGTGCAACGTTTCCGTTGGTCATCACCACGATCATCGGTTTTGCTTTTCCCTGGGCAATCAGGTTATCCAGTATTTGTGAAGTGCGACCCAGAGCAATCCAGGCTTCTTCGTCGCCACCCATACCGTGTAATAAATACAAAACCGGATATTTATCATTGCCGTTTTCGTAACCGGCCGGAGTGTAAATGGTTATCCGGCGATCCATCCCGTTTCCCGGAGAATTATACCAGCGTCGCGTAACTGAACCGTGAGGAACTTTATTCACTTTATACAAATCAGCTTTTCCGCCGCCAACAAGAAAAACATTGGTTACTGAAGCCACGTCGCGGATCAGATAAACATTATTCGGATCGGTGGTTTTGAGGCCGTTAACACTAAAAGAATAACCATACAAATCGGATGGAAGTGCAGCGGTGGTATAGCTCCATAAGCCTTTTTCATCTTTGGTCATGACAGCCGAACCGGGAGTCCAGCCTTCAGCCGGCATCCAGTCTCCGGAGATTTTTACCTCTTTGGCATCAGTAGCCTGAAACCTGAAAACGACCGTATTATCTTCTTTAACTTCCGGAGAAATAATAGCTGCAGCGCCCCATAGTGCCTGCTGCGAAAAAGTATTTAGGCTTGTTAGTACCAAGAATATCAGGGCAAATAGAAGTTGTTTTTTCATGGTTATCGGTTTAAGTTGTTATTTTAAGTATTGTGTTTAATTGACACAATGATAGTTTTTTTCTGCCTAAATTCAAAAATACGGATAATTTAAATTCTATTTTTGTCGTAAAAATTTAAAGGTTGTGAAACAAGAGACGAATCCTAACTATCATCACTTTTTGAAACACATATCGCTGGATTGTGTTGTTTTTGGCTTTCATGAGAATCAGCTGAAAGTTTTGTTGCTGCGGATGAAAAAAAACCAGGAATGGGCTTTGCCGGGTGGTTTTGTGCTGGAAAATGAATCAATGGAAATTGCAGCTAGCAGGGTTTTGAAAGAACGGACCGGTCTGGATCATATTTTTCTGAATCAATTTCATGTGTTCAGCGACCCCGAAAGATCGAATATAAATCCGGCTGTTCCTGACTTCCTTGAATTCGATATAACCTTTCAGGATGCAGACTGGTTCAACCAGCGATTTATTTCTGTGGGCTTTTACGCACTGGTTGAGTTCTCACTTGTTCAACCACAGCCTGACGTGCTTTCGGACATTTGTGAATGGATCAGTCTCTCCGAGATTAGTGCGCTGATGATGGATCACCGACAAATTCTGGATAAAGCCTTGGAAACACTTCGTCTGCAATTGGTTTTCCAACCGGTTGGCTATAATTTGCTTCCGGATAAGTTTACGATGCCCGAACTTCAGAAACTTTACGAAACTATTCTGGGGAAAGAACTCGACCGGCGGAATTTTCAGCGAAAGATACTGGCATATAATATCATTTCGAAGCTGGATGAGGTGAGGCAGGGTGTTCCACATAAAGCTCCGACATTGTATCGGTTCAATCCCGAAAATTATCAGAAAGCACTGAAAGAAGGACTTGGCGGGAAATGGTAATTGCCTTCCGGTTGATACTCAATTTATTTTCCGCACATTTACAATTCATAAAGCGATAAACTATGTTTCAGGTTATTTGGGAACTGAAAGTGAAATTCAAGGAACGTGATAAGTTCGAACAGTTTTACGATCCGAAAGGTGATTGGGTGAAATTCTTCAGTAAATCGACAAACTATCAGGGAACCGACGTTCTGGAAAGTGGCGAAGGCGACGGCATTTTTCTGGTGATCGACGAATGGCAATCGGAAGAAGCTTTTACTGAATTTGTAAAAAGCCGGAAGGCAGATTACGATTTGCTCGAGGAAAAAGCCAAAACGTCAAGTCGAACCAAAAAACGGATTTTCATCAATCTGAATTCAGAGGAATAGATTTGTAGAGACGCACGGCTGTGCGTCTCCCGAATGTCAGTCTATAAT
>CAIPKZ010000151.1 GCA_903865775.1 uncultured Prolixibacteraceae bacterium
GAAAGTGTGCTTGGTAAGGGAACCGTTGTCCTTCCGGAGAAATTGGCCGAGTTCATGAAAGGTGAAAAACTCTCCATCGGAATGAGTACCGATTTTGCTGATTTTAAGGATTATTTGCTGAAGAAATAGCAACTTACTTTTCTTGCGATGATCAGATTTAACGATCAGGATATTATCCGGTTATGTATTGAAAAGCTTTCAGATTTGTATGACACTTCGGTTCACGTGACTGGTTCGAATCCGGTGAGTGGTGGCTGTATCAATCATACAATGAAATTAAGCAGTTCTGTGGGCGATTTTTTCCTGAAATGGAATGCTTCTGCACCATCGGACATGTTCATGAAAGAAGCTGCCGGTTTAGCCGAAATGCAATCAGCTGACAATCCTTTTCTGATTATTCCCAAAGTGATCTGGAGTAAAATAGCGGACGATTCGCCTGGATTATTGCTGATGGAATATCTGCAACCTGCATCGTCAACCAAGGGATTTGATGAACTGTTGGGTAGGGGAATTGCTCATCTGCATCGCAAAACAGCCCCGAAATATGGTTTTCACCAAAACAACTACTGCGGAAAAACCATTCAGGAAAATACATGGACCGACACTTGGCCGGAATTCTATGCCGAAAACCGAATTTGGGCATTGGTGCAACAAATCAGGACTTCAAGGGGAATGGAGTCTGAAGATTTAAAGATATACGAGCAATTGGTTTCAAAAATGCCTAAATTGCTTTCTCATCAAACTGTACCTTCGCTGATTCATGGTGATTTATGGTCGGGGAATTACATGTACACGGCAAACGGGCCAGCACTGATTGATCCTGCCTGTTATTATGCAGATCGTGAAATGGAACTTGGAATGATGAAGCTTTTTGGAGGTTTTTCGTCGGCAGTCTGGGATGCTTATCAGGAAGAATATGCGCTTCAGGATGGATGGCAGCAACGAATTCGCCTTTATCAGCTTTACCATGTTTTGAACCATCAGTTGTTGTTTGGTGTTTCGCACAGAAATCAGGCTTTGGAAATCACAAAGGAGTATATCTAAAAAATCAGGACAAACTATGGCAAAATTGATTGGCTACATTATTTTCGGTATCTCAATGTTGTGTTGGGCCCTAATTTTAGTCGTTCCGTTTCTGGGATTTTCAGCAGGCAAAATTGCCGGAATTACCACAGGACTGGTCATTGCCGGTGAAATTACATTTTATCTGAGCATATTCCTGATAGGCAAGGAATTTCTGGTCAAAATGAAAAACATGTTCCGAAGATCAAAATCCAAACAGGAATCGACCAAGCCAGAAATACAGGAATAAAGGATTCTATTTTGGCTGGTCGTTCATGTTATGTAGCAACTGAAATTAAATCTAACTACCTGGTATATATCCTGTTTTCCTGTTCGGCCACACGAATAAAAGTTGTCCGTTTACTTAGTTCCTTTAATTGAGAAGCACCAACATAAGTACAAGTGCTTCGGATACCGCCTAAAATATCCTGAATTGTATTTTCCACTTTCCCACGGTACGGAACCTCCACCGTTTTGCCTTCGCTGGCGCGGTATTCAGCAACACCTCCGGCATGTTTGTCCATGGCAGTCGCCGAACTCATTCCATAGAATTGTTTGTATGTTTTGCCCTCCCTTTCAACGATTGCTCCGCCACTTTCGTCATGTCCGGCAAGCATGCCACCAAGCATCACAAAATCGGCACCGGCTCCAAATGCTTTGGCTACATCGCCCGGAGTAGAACAGCCGCCATCGCTGATGATCTGTCCTCCAAGTCCGTGAGCTGCATCGGCACATTCAATAATAGCTGAAAGCTGAGGATAACCAACACCGGTTTTTACACGGGTAGTACAAACCGATCCCGGACCAATTCCGACTTTAATAATGTCGGCACCGGCAAGCAGCAATTCTTCGACCATTTCACCGGTCACCACATTTCCGGCAATAATGACTTTGTCTATGTATTTTTTCCGGGTTTGTTTTACAAACGAAACAAAATGCTCGGAATAGCCATTTGCCACATCGATGCAAATAAATTTCAGCTGAGGATTTGTCTGCAGAAGTTGACCAATTTTATCAAAATCCTGAGACCCGGTACCGGTACTTAGAGCGATGTAATTTTCGATTCCAGGAGGAGCAATTGCCAGAAAATGATTCCATTCGTCGATGCTGTAATGCTTGTGGATGGCAGTAAATAGTTTTTTCTCAGCCAGATTCAGTGCCATTTCGAAGGTACCTACGGTATCCATATTGGCTGCCATAATTGGGATTCCAGTCCATTCGCTATGATTGTGCATCATTTTAAACGTGCGATCCAGATTTACCTGCGACCGGCTTTTTAGTGTTGATCGCTTGGGCCGAAACATGACATCTTTAAAACCCAGTTTAATGTCGTATTCAATTCTCATTTTCTGCTATATATTAATGTGACTTAATTGGTGCAAATTAAGCTATTTATAGGAAATTTTCAGATTTGAATTCGCTTTACTTTATAACTGATCGCTAAGTTAGTGTGTTATTGCCAGTTTACATGTGGATTTTACTTTACCACCCATTAGCTGACAGTTATATAGCCCATTCGGAAGGTTTGACAGATTCAGTGTTACCTGATTTGTTCCTTGGGAAAGACTGCCAAGGTTTTTCTGAAATACGATTTTACCATTCATATCTGCGATAGATAGCACCTGGGTTTCTGAAGTTTCAAGCTTAAAACAGAATGTTGCCGATGCGGAAGCCGGATTTGGAAATATGGTAAAATCCGGTGCATCGATTTTATTAATTTCAATACCTGATATGTCGCCAGCAATAAATTTAATGCAATTTCCATAGGCAGTCCCCAAACTATTGATGGCGAATGTTCTGGCATAATAGGTATTTCCTTCAGTCAATCCACTCAAAGTGACATTAAATTTTCCAATACCTGTTTCGGAGCTAATCGGATTATCCAGATTGGTTGGATTGTAAAAAGTTGCCCAGCAAATTCCCCGGGAAGTCACTGCAGAACCGCCATCTTCGAGCACATATCCCTGAAGATTCACACTTGTAGCTGAATTGTTTCCTTCAAGACTCGTTGCTAAAGTTGGTGGCCGTATAATTCCTTTTCTAAGTAAAAAGGCTTCCAAGAATGACTGTCTGAGAATATCGGCCTCGACATAGTGTTTTATTAACATGTCATTAAAAACGATCAACCCTACGTCTGAGGGTTTTGAAGTCAAAAAGGACGACTTAAGTAAGGATCTGACTTCCATAAGCAGGCCATTGAGATCATGTTTTTTATAAAAAAGTGCTGCATTTTTTAGTGATAGATCAGGCAATAAAGTGGATGATTTTTCAGAATTTAAAACAAAAGTTAATGCACTGTAAATACGGGAATCTATACTGTCAATAAAGAAAGGATCTTCCAGATTAAGAGCGCTGTAGCTGGTCATGCAACTGTCCATTATATGACAAAAAAGTTCAAAATCCTGGTTAACTATTCCTGAATCGTTCATTGCTTTTAAGTAACCGGGATAGGTAGTTAAGAGAATGTTGTAAGTCGAATTGCTATTTGACCAGTAACGGTCGATAATTGCCATCCGGAATTCAGAGTTTTTCATTTCACTCAGACCTTGATGCATTGTTAAGTTTGAATTGAATGTTATCAAACTGTCATAAGGGGTTTCTGTAAGGCTATCAACTACTTCTCCATAATAAGTATTAAATTCTTCTGCGTTAA
>CAIPKZ010000152.1 GCA_903865775.1 uncultured Prolixibacteraceae bacterium
ATGAAGTTTATGAAAACCAAAATCCTGTAAGGATTTAATCTGAATAACCGCCGGTAAAACCGACTGATGAGAATGAAGGTTAAATCAGAACCCTGAAAGGGTTCAATTATTATGCGTTATCATCTATTGAACCCTTTCAGGGTAGGGGTCTGCGGGCTATTTCATCCCCGAATTTCATTAGGGGCTATTCATGTTAAACCACTTCATGGTTCTATTCAGCTTGTTCGACAAATCTTTATGTTCTCTTTTCCTTGAAAAATTCGGTCATCAAAGTTGCACATTCATTTTCGAGGACTCCATAAACCACTTCAGTTTTTGGATGAAAAGCAGCAGGAGCAAACTTTCGGAATCCACGCTTTTCATCGGAAGCACCATAAACAACCTTGCCAATCTGAGACCAGCCCAGCGCTCCGGCACACATCACGCAAGGTTCAACCGTAACATAGATGGTACATTCGTTCAGGTATTTTCCACCGAGCAAATTGGCTGCTGAAGTAATGGCCTGCATTTCGGCGTGAGCAGTTACATCGGTGAGTGTTTCGGTGAGGTTATGAGTCCGTGCAATGATCCGGTTTTGTGAAACTACTACGGCTCCTACCGGAATTTCTCCCTCGCGGTAAGCCTGTTCAGCTTCCTGAAGTGCCTGTTTCATAAAATATTCGTCGTTGAAAAATTCCATTGGTTTTATATGAGTGGTGTCATGAATGATTATTAACCAGACTACTGGACTTTTCGTTGAGTGGTATTTCTACATAAAATGTGGTGCCTGAATTTGCGGAAGTTTCGTACCAGATCCGGCCACCGGTTGTAGTAATGATATTATGTACGATGGATAATCCAAGTCCCATTCCGCTGGTTTTAGTAGTAAAATTGGGTTCAAAAAGATGTTCCTGTGCTTCCGCCCCGATTCCTGTACCATTGTCGCTGAATGCAATTTGAACAAATCCATTGGATTTTGTAACCGAAATTCGAATTTCACCTTTCTGATCTCCGGGGATCGACTGAATTCCATTTTTTGTCAGGTTCAAAAATGCCCGTGAGAGTTGCTCTTTATCGGCAAAAATCCTGATTTCATTGAGCTGCTCTGTTTCAAGTAAAATAGTTAGATTTTGATTGGGTTCAAATAATGAACAGACATTTTGAAGCACCTCGATGAGATTAAACAGTTCATTTTTAGCTTCCGGTATTTGTGCGAAATTCGAGAACTCCGTTGCAATTCCTGAAAGCGTATCAATCTGCTCAATCAGGTTTTTGGTGACCCGTTCAAAAAATGCATCGTAATTTTCATTACCATCTTCCTTGGCCCGCTGTAAATACTGAATATTCAGCTTCATCGGAGTGAGCGGATTCTTGATCTCGTGAGCGACTTGTTTGGCCATTTCCCTCCATGCCGATTCTCGTTCCGACCGGGCAAGTAATTCGGCACTTTCAGCCAGTTCTTCCACTTTGTGATTGTATTCCTTAACCAATGCTCCGATTTCGTCCTCAGCCTGGTAGTTTATCGGTTCACTCTTTTTCCCCAGCTGAATTCCTTTCAATTTTTCGCGGATAATGCTCAGAGGTGCGGTTATCCGGTTTGACAAAACTACCGCCACAATTACGCTGGCCAGAAAAAGTAAAAGGTAAAGGTTGATGAAGGCCACAATAAATGTTGAAATGCTTTGCTTCAGATCGTCCTCCCGCGTAAAATAGGGAAGATTGAGGTAGCCTAAATAATCTCTGTTCGTGTTTATTATGGGTTCGTAGGCCGAAAGATATGATAGTTTTCCAATTTTTTCAGGATGAAAATAGTTGAGCTGGAAATGCTCCGACAATTCGTATAATGCTTCTGAATTGATTCGCTCAGTGGCAACGCCTTTGGCGAATATTTCAGGGCGTGATGTGGCAATCAATTCGCCCTGAATATTGTAAATGTTAATGTCGGTCCGGAACGTATTGGACAATTTATACAATTCGCTGTAGAGCCATTGCTGGATTTCAGGAGTGATGGTTTTTACATAAATCAACCGGTTCTTGATTTCCTCTGAAATTGATTTCATCTTCTCGAGCAGATCATTCTGATGTCTTTGGCGGTATTGTTCAATGTTGTAGTAAATGGTTCCTGAAGCTACAAACAGAAGCGAAACAAGCACAACCGAAATGATTGAAATTTGAATCCTGAACCTAAGGTCCTTTGGGATAATCAGCTTTCTGAAACTTGGGTTTCCCAAAAAAGATATACCTAACACAAATACGAAGTAGAATACGAAAATGTAAGGAAAGGAAATGACATAGTCGACAAAACGGAGCGACCGGTTGCTTACAATGATATGGTTTTTTTGACCGAAAGTATATACCAAATGGTCGTATCCGTTCCATTGTATCAATTGAAATTCAGGTCCGTGTTCTTTCAGGTTATACGACCGCAGGTAAAAGTTGTATGTAAATGCGCCTGAACGGTTAACCAATTCGTCTTCGAAATATTTTGCGTACGAAAGGTTTTTATACTGTGAAGGCCTGATTAGTGTCCGGTCTAAAAGCAATTCGGGAAATCCAATTCCTTCCGAGGCAATTTTCGAATTGATTTCGATGAAAACAGAAATGCCTTTTATATTTCCAAGCTTCGGATATTGAAGTTTCCCGAGGTAGGAAACCCGTCCGTTCATATTATTCATAAAATAGAAACTGGTTCCGGACACCTTTACTCCTGAAGTCGTTATCATTTTTTCGAAAAACGGAAAACATGGTTCAGATATGTTTTCAGGTTTAATTAAAACACTGTCGTGTTCGTTGCAAAACGTAAACTGAACGTCATATTTTCGGAAATACCCGCTGAAATAAGTTCGGGCAAGGTAGTTCTCCAATTCATCATAGGGAGGTTTCAGCAACGATGGTATGATTATATCAGATTTGAATTGATCCTGAATTCTGCTGAGAAAAACTTCGGCAACCGGATCCTGTTCAGAACTTAAATTAACAGCCATCAGTTTCATTACCTGATAGTCGTGTTTTTTGATGGTTTGGTAAACAAGGAACAGGCTGATAACAGAAAAGAGAGAGATAAAAAGAATGGAATAGGAAAGTGAATATACTGAAATGTACATCTTTTTAATCTGGCAATGCATCAGGTTGACGGCAAAAAAAAGCGTCAGGATAAATGATGCCGGACAAGGAAAAATGAAACTTAAAATGACTGAAATAGCCACGGCAATGAGATGGAATCTAAGGAACAGTGCCTCCCGGATGAGCTGTTCTGACTGTTGGATAATTTTCAGGTGAATGATGAAAACAGAGAAAAGCAGCATCGCAATGGACAGATAGCTGGTTATACTGAACTGATCGATGTCGGTAATCTGATTGAGTTTGTAATTGATGTTACTGTTTTCAATCAGGTTTACGATCATGAATGCTGCCAGCTGATAAAGTGCCAAGACAAAAGTGAAAGAGGGAATTATCATCCCTTTTTTTAATTGATTTTGGCCCGAAAGCTCCCTGACAAAAACAAGACTCCAAAAAAAGAATAAAATAACAATCAGAAAAAAGTCTCCCAGTGAGGGCAGCCATTTCGAAACCGCATAATATTTTGCAGTGAAAACCGGCAGCTGGCTCACAATTTCAGGAATGCCGAATAAAATATGGATCCAGTAAATGGCAATTAAAATCGCCAGGATTACCAGCATTTTGATCACGAAGTTTTCTTTATGATAGCGTTTGATGTTTCGGTAAAAAGAGAAGAGCAGAAACAAAAAACCGAGCAAATACAAAAGCGATGGAAAATAAAGTTGCGATTCATTCAGCAGACTGGCTCCGGCCGGCAGAACCGAAAAAAGATATTCATTGGCTTCATCCCGGATCTCATGCGCATTTTTATCCTTTGAAGATGTAATTTGATATCCGGCAGGCAATTCAAATGGAGCTTGAAAGCTGTTCTCGAGAAATTGGTTTTCGTAGGTGTAATTGTTTTTGATGTTTACGAGTCCGACCAGCTGGTGCTTGCCAATCACTCTTTTTTGAACAGAATATATGCCGTTTGGCAGCGTGATTAGCCGATCCTGAGTCAATAAAATATTGGATATGTTCGGAAATGCAAATTGGTTATCTGACCAAAACACCATTTTCTGATCTTTGAAAATGATGAAGCCAAGACCTTCGTCTGTAAATAAATGATTTAAACCTGAAAAAGCAGAAACATAATTGTTGGAGGCAATACTATCGCTAAGTTTTTTTTCTCCATCATTCAGATAGCCTGACAGTTTGGATTCCTGTTTTAACAAAGTTTTCCGGAAAGTCTCAATTAGTTTTAGCTCTGGCTGGTGATTCAGCGTTTGGTGCTCCTGAAAAACTGCCATCATAAAAAATACGATGGAAAGTATCGACAATATGTACTTTCTGAATTCCTTCATGCTACAAAATAAACTTTTTCCTTTTTCCTCTTGACTTTTTCCTTGTCTTATTGGTGATGATAGGGTTCCCCTTTCAGGATGGTCATCGCCCGGTAGAGTTGTTCTAAAAAAATCAGCCTCACCATTTGATGCGAAAACGTCATTTTCGAAAGACTAACTTTTCCATTTGCCCTTGCATAGACGCTTTCGGAGAAACCGTATGGACCGCCAATCAAAAAAACCAGCCGTTTAATTCCTGAAATCATCTTCTTCTCCAAAAACCGTGCAAAGTCAACCGATGAAGTTTCTAATCCTTGCTCATCAAGAAGCAACAGATCGTCAGAAGGGATCAACTGCAGCAAAATCAGTTCGCCTTCCTTTGCTTTTTGCTGTTCTTCGCTGAGGTTTTTCGAATTTTTAAGGTCAGGTATTACCTTCATTTCAAACGAAATATAATGAGGAATGCGTTTCATGAACAGTTCGATTCCTTTTTGTAAATATTCTTCGTCGGTCTTCCCGATTACCAGAAGGCAAATTTTCATTATTCGCGTGTTTGAAATTTGTTATCTTTACAAAGATATTTGTTTAAATAAAGAATTGCACGGTTTTTGTTTTTGATTCATGCCGAAAGTTTTTCGTACAAATATTGTTTATCATGAAAAAATATAATTTGAAACTGATATCCTTAATTGGCTGTTTTTTTATACTCACCTCTGTAGCATTTGCTCAGATTCCTGATGGAATTGTGACTAGCATTCAGAGCGGTAACGATGCTGCTTTGGCCGAATTCTTCAATGAAAATGTAGAGTTAGTGGTGCAAACGCATGATGATGTTTACAGCAAATCGCAGGCACAGCAAATTATTGCAGAGTTTTTCAAATCGAACAAACCAAAGAAATTCAGCATAATTCACCAGGGTGGTAAAGAGGATGCCCAGTATGCCATTGGAAACCTGACAACTAATACAGGTACTTTCAGGGTTTATTTTCTTCTGAAAAACAAAAACAACAGTTCGTTTATTCACCAGTTAAGAATCGAAAAACAGGGTTGATGCCTGATAAATTTCTAAAAAGACTGATTTCTATTTGGGAAAAAATTCTGCTCATAGCAAAAAAAATCACTTTCCCGGGATTTGATGGAATGGCATTGTACGATGTGATGGTCTTTTTCTGGCGGAGTATCGTCGACGGAGCATTATCTACAAGGGCTTCTGCTATTGCGTACAGCTTTTTTATCGCTATTTTCCCTGCTATTATTTTCCTTTTTACCCTGATTCCATATATTCCGATCGAGAATTTCCAGAACCAATTATTTTTACTGATCAAAGATATGGTTCCGGCTGGCGCTTTTACGGCAATTGAAGGAACTGTTAAGGAAATTTTAACCCGTCAGCGCGGGGACCTGCTCTCGATTGGATTTTTTATGGCACTTATTTTTTCGACCAATGGCTTTGCCTCTATGATGACCGCATTTGATGCTTCATTGCATAGTTTTGAGCGCCGGACCTGGTGGAGTCAGCGATGGATTGCCTTGTTACTTGTGGGCATTCTCTTTGTTTTGGTATCGACGGCCATTGCACTGATTACCTCAGGTCAGCATGTGATCAATTACCTGGTAAACAATGGTTATCTGAAGGATCATTTCATTTTTTATGTGCTAACTATCGGAAAATGGTTTGTGATCCTTTTCCTGTTTTTTATAGCCAATTCATTTCTATATTATCTGGCTCCTGCCAAAAAAACCAAATGGCGTTTTATTTCAGCCGGGGGAACCCTTTCGACTGTTTTAAGTATCCTGACTTTTGTTGGATTTTCCTATTACATCAACAATTTCGGGCAGTATAACAAACTGTACGGATCGATCGGCACCTTGTTGGTAATCATGCTACTAATGTATTTACTGTCCATGATTTTGCTGATTGGCTTTGAGTTAAATGCCAGTATCAATGAAGCGGTTATTCAGTCAAAAAGGAAATTCCTGTACGGAAAATCTAAAAAATAAAGATGTTTGACTGCCAAATTTTATTCGTATCAGAAATTGAGCCTTTCCCTTATTCTTTCCCCATTCTGAACAAAATCTCTTTTTCCTCTCTGGATAGCGAGTCGTAGCCTGATTTACTGATTTTTTCCAGAATTTCGTTCATGCGGGTTCTGTCCTGATTTTTCAACCGGTTATATTCAATGTCGTCAACAGGTTTCCGGTAGCTTATTTTTACTTTGGGTTTTGGAGCGAATAAAGTATTTGTTCGCGATAACAAACGGCTAATACCTTTGCCGGGATCAATTCCTTTACGGAGCATCAAAATATAGATTATTCCATAAAAAGCACCGCCCAAATGAGCCAGATTACCGCCGGCATTGGTTGATGAAATGCCAATAACATACATGACTACTGAAAATAAAGCAATGTATTTCATCTTCACCGGTCCTATAAACATGAGGTGAAGTGTATGGTTTGGAGCGTGTATGGCCAAAGCGGTAACAATGGCAATCACAGAGGCTGAGGCACCCAGAAGTCTGGAATCGGCAACGATTTCAGAAAAAACCGGAAACGAATTGTACCCGGCAACATAAAAAAGTCCTCCGGTTATTCCTCCTAAAAGATAGATTGTGATAAGTTTTCCCTGATCGAAATAACCCAGGAAAATCTGACCCATCCAGAAAAGCCAAAGCATATTGAACAGGATATGCAGAAAATCGAAATGCAGAAACATATAGGTAATCAAAGTCCAGGGACGGCTAGCCAACATGCCAAAATCTGCAGGCAAAGCACACCAGGCCATAATCCATTCCTGAAATGAATCTCCATAACCTGCCAGAAAAAAGAATACACGCACGAGTCCAACAAGCAGGAATACCCCCAGATTAATATAAATCAGGCGGATCAATGCTGATCCTTCGTGGAATGATTCTTTTATTTCGTCAAAAAGGTTCATTAATAGAAGTTGTTTGTTTTTGTATTCCAGTATTTAATCAGGATAAAACCGAAAAGCATACCACCCAGATGGGCAAAATGGGCAATATTTGCGCCCATTCCTGTAATACCACTGAACAGTTCGATAGCACCATAACCCAATACAAAATATTTAGCCTTAATCGGAATCGGTGGAAACAACAACATCAGCTCGGTATTCGGGAAAAGCATTCCGAAACCCAGCAGGATTCCGAAAACTGCTCCGGAAGCGCCAACTGTAGTAACATTCAGCATGAGATTAAGTTTTCCTGCAGCCGGGTCCGAAAAGTTTTTTCCCTGATTAAATATCTCGGCACCCTGAGTCATTACCATCTGAACTGTTTCGGGTGACATTTTGCCTGCCAGATAATGAAACTGAAGATAATTGACTAAGGTGTGCAAAACTGCAGCGCCTAATCCGGTCACAAAATAGTAGATAAAAAATCGCTTCGGACCCCAAACGCTTTCCAAAACGCGTCCAAACATCCAAAGTGCGAACATGTTGAATATTAAATGCATGGGGCCGCTGTTGTCATGCATAAACATGTGAGTTATCAACTGGTAGGGCCTAAAATCCGGCGATTCAATGTAATGCAGTCCTAAAACATCGGTAAGTTCAATTCCGCGCATATGGAGGATAATTGTAGCAAGCCACATGAGCACATTGATGATAATCAGGTTTTTAACAACCGGTGGAATTGTATTGATACTGGGTCTGAAATTTTGCATTGTTATTCGTTTTTGTTTCTGATAATTTGCGGCTTGCGACTTGCATCTCAAGATTCGCACCAACTTTAAACTTTGGACATTAAACATTAAACTTCTTCAGCCAAATTAACAATTTTCCGGTTTCATCTGGCTTTTCAGTCAAAATGTCATTTCAACAATTTTTCAAAATCATCGAGTGGCATAATCGAGAGTATCTTTTTTCCTTTGGGCGAAAAATTTGGTGTCTGGCAGGCAAACAGGTTGTCGATCAGTTCGTTGATCTCTGTTGGCTTCAATTGCTGTCCGTATGGAATTGCCGAGGCCTGAGCCAGCGAGATTGCGACCGTTTCGCGTGCTTTTTCCTGAAGGTTGGCCGGTGAATTTTTATATTCTTCAAGCAGACTCTCAATTACTTCGATGGGTGATGAAGTATTCAAAACGCCCGGTGTTCCGTTGATAATAAAACTGTTTTTGCCAAAATCACGGATGTCGAAACCAAGTGCATGCAGTTCAGGTAGAATGCTGGTCAGCAAGGTGGAATCCGATGCATTCAACTCAAAGGTTTCGGGGAAAAGCTGTTGCTGACTTGCCACCTCGTTGTTTTCAAGAACCTGCATCAGGCGTTCGTACAAAATACGTTCGTGCGCGCGTTTTTGGTCAATCACCATCAATCCCGATTTGACCGGTGTCAGGATGTATTTATTTTTAAACTGAACCGAGTTTTTCGTGGTCTGCTGTTCTTCCATTCGAAACTGTACCGGTTCATCTTCCTGCTTTTCAGGTTTTTCATCAAAATTCGGTTCCAGTCCTTTGTAAAGCGATTGCCAGTTGGTCAGGCCTGGCCTTTCGATTGGTCTGGATGAAGAATTGCCTCCTGATCCAGAGTAGCTTTTTGAAGACGATGAAGTTTCGAAAGGGTTATAGGTAGGATCTACCTTGATTTCAGGAGCTTTTACATCGCCAAAATGGTGAAGTGGCATTGGAATATCAAGGCTTCCTGCCTGATCGAAGTCGATGGAAGGAACAATGTTGAACTTCCCGAGCGCTTCGCGAATGGAGGCCTGCAGAATTTGCCAGATCGCCGATTCATTTTCAAACTTGATTTCCGTTTTGGTCGGATGAATATTCACGTCAATGTCGGCCGGATCGAGGTCGAAATAGATGAAATATGATGGGAATGAATCGGGTGGCAAAATTTTTTCGAAGGACTGCATTACGGCTTTGTTGAAAAACGGATGTTTCATGTACCGCTTGTTCACAAAGAAGAATTGTTCTCCAAAAGTCCGTTTGGCATGTTTGGGCTGACCAATAAAACCGGTAATTTTCACTACTGAAGTGTCGGTATCCAGGGGAATCAGGTTCTGGTTGATATTTTTTCCAAACATGGAAACTATCCTGACCCGTTTATTGGTTCCGGAAAGTTCGTAAATAGCCGATCCGTTGTGGTGTAGCGAAATGGAGATTTCCGGATTGGCTAAGGCAATGCGCTGTATTTCGTTGATGATGTGTTTCAATTCCGCAGGATTCGACTTCAAAAATTTACGTCGTGCCGGAACGTTGAAAAAAAGGTTTTTAATCTGAAAATTGGTGCCGTTGTCGCACCTCACCGGTTCCTGGGCGATGATGCTGGATCCTGAAATGTGAATGAAAGTTCCCAGTTCCTGGTCATGTTCTTTGGTCCGGAGTTCCACTTCGGCAATGGCAGCTACAGAGGCCAGTGCCTCGCCTCGAAATCCCATGGTACGGATTGCAAAAATATCGCTGGCAGTCCTGATTTTGGAGGTTGCATGTCGTTCGAAAGCCATGCGAGCATCGGTATCCGACATTCCGCAGCCGTTATCGATGATCTGGATTAGGGTTCGCCCGGCATCTTTAATATTTACTTTTATCTGGGTAGCACCCGCATCTATAGCATTTTCAACCAGTTCTTTAACCACGGAAGCTGGTCGTTGAATGACCTCTCCGGCAGCAATCTGATTGGCAACGGAATCTGGAAGTAAATGGATGATATCTGCCACGGTTGAGTTTCGCTAATTCAGGATAATATGTTTGGATTGATGAGGCAAAATTAACAATTCCGGGATACTTTCAAGGAATTTGCCTGTAGCTAAAGAGTTTAATTTACAGCTCGGCCCCTGTCATTAATTGTCATTAGGTCATTCATAGTTATTGAAAAGTGATTAAGTGAGATAAAATGACCACCAATGACGCGAAGCAAATGACAATAAAGAACCACTGAATACATTGACCGTCAACTACTACTTCTACAAAGCTTTGCCGAAAATCCGGAACCGCTTGTAAACAACACCGCCCATTTTTTCCATTTCGGAGCGTACTTTGGTGTTGGTTTCCAATTCGAGATGCGAATCGATGATCGTTTTTCCCTGTGCAATGGCCGATTGCATCATTTTTACACCCATCATCACATCAAGTCCTTTACCGCGGTAGGCCGGATCGACGCCTCCAAGCAGCAGATTTAACTGATTGGTTTTCCTTGCTGCAGCAAAGATTTTGAATATTCCAAAGGGGAAAAGATATCCTTTTGCTTTTTGAATACCATCGCCAATGTGCGACATTCCAATCACGAAGGCCACTACCTCATTCTGAGAATTGGCAACTACCTTGATAAACCGTGGATTGATGAGGAAAAGATACCGGTTGGCAAAATCGTCCATTTCAGCCTCTGTAAAAGGAGTAAAGCCAAAGATTTCGGTAAAAGTCGCGTTTAGCAGGCGAAGTACAGGATGAATGTATGGTTTCACTTTTGTTCTCGAAGTAAATTCCAAAACGCGCAGACCAGAATTCATGCGGGTTGCACGTTCTTCTATCTTCAGGTAAAATTCAGGAAGTGGATTCGGGATATTGATTTTATATTCCACCAGATCAACCTCTTTGGTGAATTCAATTTTTTCGAGCAATTCAACCTGGTAAGGAAAATTACAATTCGCAGCAATAACTGCAGGCTCGTCAAATCCTTCGATCAGAAATCCCTGGGGATCTTTGTCTGAAAATGCAAGTGGTCCAACCAACTTTGACATTCCCTTTTCTCTGGCCCAGTTTTCTACCGTCTGAATTAATGCTTTGGCAACTTCCAAATCGTTCCACGTTTCGAAGAATGCAAAACGCGCAAAGCTTTCCTGGTGTTTCTCGTTGTATTTGCGATGTATAACTCCCATGATACGGCCTACAACCTTATTATTGCGGTAGGCAAGCAGCAATTGGGTATCGCACGAATCAAAGGATTTATTTTTTTTAGGATTGAAAAATTCCCAGTCATCCATATAGATAGGTGGAACCCAGTTGGAATGATCTTTATGTATGGCAGCCGGCAAATGAATGAACTTTTTAAGTTCTTTCTTTGAATTAACTTCCTGAATTGTAATTGATTCTGCAATATTTTCTTTCGGCTTATCCATTCGTTTTGCTTAAAATAGGGCTCGAAGATATTTCATTTTTCTGATAGATTGCAAGGTTTTGGCCAGTAATTCAACTTCGTTGGCAAAAAGTACGGAAATAAAATCGCGGAAAATCTCAGGAATTCAACCTGAAAAATGCCAGGCTTTTAGTTTCGGATATTGTTCAGCTTAGAATATTTTCAGAATAGATATGAGTGCTGGTTTTTACGCAGTTTTAATTTGTAAAGAATGACAAGAAAATAGTATTGTGTGATTTGCCAAGATTACCATGAGGAATTATTTCAAGTCTTTGCCAAAAACCCGGAACCTTTTATAAATGACACCGCCCATTCGCTCCAACTCGGCTCTTGACTTGGTGTTGTGTTCCAAAATAAGATGCGAGTCGATGATTGTCTTTCCCTGGGATTTGGCAGATTCAAGCATTTTAACTCCCATCATGGCATCAAGTCCTTTGCCTCGATGTTCCGGATGAATACCGCCAAGAAGCATGTTCAGCTGTTTTGACCTGTGTGCTGAAGCAAATATCATGAAAATTCCGATTGGGAAAAGATATCCTTTGGCTTCCTGAATTCCTTCACCAATATGCGACATCCCAATCAGAAAGGCAACTACTTCGTTCTGCGTATTTACAATGATTTTTATAAACCGGGGATTGATCAGAAAAAGGTACCGGTTGGCAAAGTCGTCCATCTCGGCTTCAGTAATCGGAATAAAACCGAAAATCTCGGTATAGGTAGCGTTTAGAAGTCGGAGTACCGGATGAATATATGGTCTGACCTTGTTTCTTGAAGTGAATTCCAAAAGCTTAAGTCCGGGATTATTTCGCAAGGCACGTTCCTGAATTTTCAGGTAAAACTCCGGAATTTGTTCCGGAATTGTGATTTTAAAAACCACCAGATCAACCTCCCTGCCATACGAATTCTTTTCGAGCAGTTCCACCTGATAAGGAAAATTACAGTTTGAAGCAATAACTGCAGGTTCGTCAAATCCTTCGATCAGAAAACCTTGCGGATCTTTGTCCGAAAAGGCGAGCGGGCCAATCAGTCTCTCCATTCCTTTGTCCAGAGCCCATTTCTCAACCGACTGAATAAGTTCAGCGGCAACTTCATCATCATTCCAGGTTTCAAAAAAGGCAAAGCGCGCACGTTTTTCAGCATGCTTTTCGTTGTATTTGCGATGAATGATGCCCATGATTCGACCTGCAACCTGATCCTTTCGATAAGCAAGAAGCAAAATTGTATCGCAAAATTCGAACGATTTATTTTTTTTTGAATTGAAGAAATCTTTGTCATCAAGATAAATTGGAGGAACCCAATTGGTGTGGTCTTTATGGATGGCTGCGGGCAGATGAATGAACTTTTGAAGGTCGTTTTTAGTCTGAACTTCTCGGATCTCGACTATCTCTAATCCTTTTTTCTGATCGGTTAAGTAATCCATCGGCAGGTTTTAGGTCGTATTGCTTAAATCGGAAATGATACTGCAAGTTATTTTATTTTTCGATAGTTCGTAACATCTTCCTAATAGATTTGCAAAATGTTGCCGGATGGAATTTCCTAAACGTATTTCCAGATGCATGAATAGGTTCAAACTTTATTTTTCGTTTTTATGCAATCCTTTAAAATGTATCTTTGCTCATCTTAAAAATTCAGATCATTGACTACGACTCCAAAATATGTTGAAACGCCTTTGATGAAGCAATATAATGCGGTCAAAGCAAAACATCCTGATGCTGTTTTATTATTCAGGGTAGGCGATTTTTATGAAACATTTGGTGAAGATGCCATTCGGGCTGCGGGAATTTTAGGTATCACACTCACCCGGCGCGCCAATGGCTCAGCCAGCTACGTTGAACTCGCAGGATTTCCATATCATGCATTGGATACTTATCTTCCGAAGCTGGTTCGGTCCGGTGCCCGTGTGGCCATTTGCGAACAGCTGGAAGATCCGAAGCTAACCAAAAGCATCGTCAAACGTGGAATAACCGAGTTGGTAACTCCCGGCGTTTCATATAACGATAACATCCTCGAGCATCGTGAAAATAACTTTCTTGCTTCGGTGCATTTCGATAACAAAATGGCTGGAATCGCCTTTCTTGATATTTCGACCGGCGAATTTTTAACTGCCGAAGGATCATTCGAATACATCGACAAACTGCTCAGCTCATTTCAACCCAAGGAAGTATTGTTTCAAAAAGGAAAAGCAGCAGATTTTACAGCACTGTTCGGAGGTAAATATTATACTTTTTCTCAGGACGACTGGGTGTACACCGAAGATGCCTCAAACGACCGGCTGATGAGGCATTTCGAAACCAAATCGCTCAAAGGATTTGGCGTTCACGAACTGAATTACGGGATTATCGCTTCCGGAGCAATTTTGCATTACCTCGATCTGACGCAACATCATCAAACAAAGCATATCGTTAACCTGTCGCGCATCGAAGAAGACAAATATGTATGGCTTGATCGTTTCACCATTCGCAACCTCGAACTTTTTAATTCGATTAACGAAGGAGCCAAGACCTTGGTTCAGGTGATCGATAAAACCATTTCGCCGATGGGTGCACGTTTGCTGAAACGCTGGATTGCCTTGCCATTGAAGGAGGTTGCTGCCATCAACAACCGGCTGAATGTGGTGGAATATTTGGTGAAAGAAGTTGAACTGAAGGAAAATTTGGAGGATCATATTCGATTGGTTGGCGATCTGGAACGTATTATTTCAAAAGTGGCTGTGGTTCGAATCAATCCTCGCGAAGTTATGCAATTGAGGTATGCACTGCAGGCCATTGCCCCTATCAAACAAATCTGTAGTCAGTCGGAAAGTCCAAACCTTCAGCGTTTTGCAGAACAGCTTAATCCCTGCGAATCGATCAGGGCGCGCATCGAAAAAGAAATTCATCCCGATCCGCCAACGCTGATCAATAAAGGCCATGTGATTGCTTCAGGCGTTTCTCCTGAATTGGATGAGTTACGCGAACTGGCTTTCTCCGGAAAAGATTATCTGGCAAGGTTGCAGGAGCGTGAAGCAGAACGAACGGGTATTACAAGTTTGAAGATCTCATTCAATAATGTGTTTGGTTATTATATTGAAGTCAGGAATACGCATAAAGATAAAGTTCCGCCTGAATGGATTCGCAAGCAAACCCTGGTTGGGGCTGAACGATACATTACTGAAGAACTCAAAGAATACGAATCGAAAATTCTTGGTGCTGAAGAGAAAATTCAGGCCATTGAAATTCGCTTGTTTAATGAACTGGTCGTCGCTTTGGCTGAATACATTCAGGCGATCCAGTTAAATGCCGCCATCATCGGACAGTTGGATTGCCTGTTGTCGTTTGCCACATCGGCCATCAATTACAAATATTTCCGACCCGAAATCAATGATTCCAAAGACATCATTATCAAAGGAGGTCGCCATCCGGTGATCGAACATCAGCTGCCATTGGGCGAATCGTACATTTCGAACGATGTCATCCTGAATCAGAACGATCAGCAGGTAATCATCATTACCGGACCGAACATGGCCGGAAAATCGGCATTATTGCGGCAAACCGCTTTGATTGTGCTCATGGCACAGATTGGTAGTTTTGTTCCGGCCGAAGCAGCACAAATCGGATTTGTGGATAAAATTTTCACAAGGGTGGGGGCGTCCGACAATATTTCACTGGGTGAATCAACTTTCATGGTCGAAATGAACGAAGCGGCCAGCATCCTGAACAATATTTCGGACCGAAGTCTGATTCTTCTGGATGAACTGGGCCGTGGAACTTCAACGTACGATGGAATATCCATTGCCTGGTCGATTGTGGAATACATCCACGAGCATCCGAAAACCCGCGCCAAAACCATGTTTGCCACACATTATCACGAGCTGAATGAAATGGAGAAATCGTTTGGAAGGGTGAAGAATTTCAATGTTTCGGTCAAAGAAGTGGGCAATAAAGTAATCTTTCTCCGGAAACTAGTTCCCGGTGGAAGCAACCACAGTTTTGGAATTCATGTGGCCCGGATGGCCGGAATGCCGCCTTCGGTAGTTCGCCGGGCCGACGAAATCCTCCTTCAATTGGAAGATACCCACCGAAAAGATGGACTTTCGAAGCCTTTGGAAGGAATGGCCGAGAAAAGAGAAGGCTATCAGATGAGTATTTTTCAACTCGACGATCCGGTACTGAAACAAATCCGCGATGAGATCAAGAATCTGGACATCAACCAGCTGACGCCGCTTGAAGCCCTGAATAAGCTGAACGATATTAAAAAGATTACCGGGCTCGATCGACCATTTAAAAAATAAGCAGCGAAAAGGGGCTAAAGTTTTTGCTTTTTTTGGAGAAAGAAAAAATAGGACTATATTTGCATCGCTGTTTAAAAAGGCACTAAACAGTACGTTCAAAACACTTTTTGCGAGAATAGCTCAGTTGGAGTCCCGAGTACTCGGGATGCCAAGGTCGGGGTCGCGAGTTCCCCGCCTGACAAGCCGATAGGCGTGCAGGGAGTTTCGTTTCTCGTTCTTTTTAAGGAGGCGTTCAAAATATTATTGCGAGAATAGCTCAGTTGGTAGAGCACGACCTTGCCAAGGTCGGGGTCGCGAGTTCGAGTCTCGTTTCTCGCTCTTTTTAAGGAAGCCCGGATGGTGGAATCGGTAGACACGCAAGACTTAAAATCTTGTGACCATTGGTTGTGCGGGTTCAAGTCCCGCTCCGGGTACTTTCTTGGAAAATTCAGTTCAGAAAATTTATTGCGAGAATAGCTCAGTTGGTAGAGCACGACCTTGCCAAGGTCGGGGTCGCGAGTCCGAGTCTCGTTTCCCGCTCATCGTAATGCCCAGGTGGTGGAATGGTAGACACGTTGGACTTAAAATCCAATGGCCATTATGGCCGTGCGGGTTCAAGTCCCGCCCCGGGTACTTTTATGGATTGCTAAAACCTCTATAATCAACAGATTATGGGGGTTTTTTGTTTAAAGGGGAAAAATAGGGAAAGTTCTGTACTAAGTAACAAAATCCTTTAAAACGCGTAAAATCACATATTCCCTTCTCTCCGAGAAAAAAAATCTAACTCAATACAATTCTCCTAAACTAAATTCCCCATAAATCACTTTTCATTTAGGTTTTCAAATTACTTTGATGGCATTCATACTTTTAATAATATTCTGAACAAAATAAGATTGGCTTGTTAGTAACAACAATACCCCAAAAACATTTCATGTCGCCAACAAACAATTGAAGCAATAGAGTAGATTAGTAGCGTGTATATTTAAGTTAGTGGCAATCC
>CAIPKZ010000153.1 GCA_903865775.1 uncultured Prolixibacteraceae bacterium
ATTTAATTTCGATTTGCCGGATATTTGTTTTGTACACAGGATGGTTTTTATTTCTTATTTTTTTTACATTGTCAGGGGAAACCATTCCTGAAATTGATTGTTTAAACTGGAAAGTTTTAGAACGGATTCATCATATATATAATAAAAAACCAAATTGAATGAGAAAAGTAATTCTTCTCCGGTACCTACCCATGCGTTTGAAAACATTTATCTCTCTGGTACTTTTATCAATCCTTCTGATCTCCGGAAATACTTTGCTGGCTAATTCTTCTGATGATGAAGATAATCCTGCTTTGGAACATGAGACACATAATGATCTCCAGCGCGGAGAGCGATTTTTTAAAGGATTACTGCCCTCTGATCGCAAATTCCAGGCTTGTGTTTCATGCCATACACTTTCCAAACCGGATACTATGAACTGGAATCCTTCAGCGATAGACATTGCCACCAAGTTTGCAGGAAAAGATTTCGCCGAATTCCAGAGTGCCGTGATGGAACCCAACGGAAAGATGATGGAAGCATCGCACAAGGATTTTAAGATTGAAGAAGTTGACCTTAAAAAAGTTAAACTTTATCTGGACGAACTTGCTGTAACCGGACCTCCTTCCGAAGGACCTACGGTTAACCAGTTGTCCCTGTTTGTTCTCTTTGTTATTCTGCTGATTTTTGCATTGCTCGATTTAATTTTCTTTCATAAAATAAAGTATCGTTTGGTTACCATCCTGATTTTACTGGTTTCCCTTGCATTTCTTGGAAAAATGGTTGCTGAAGCCGCCATTGGCTTGGGTCGTGTTAAGAATTATGCGCCCGATCAGCCCATTAAATTTTCACACCAGGTTCACGCAGGTGCCAACAAAATTGATTGCAAATATTGTCATCACACGGCTGAGTTTAGTAAATCTGCAGGTATACCTGCAACGGAGTTGTGTATGAATTGCCATGTGTTGGTCAGAGAAGGTGCCCGTTCCGGAAAGTTTGAGATTGCCAAGGTGGTAGAGGCCAATGAAACAAATAAACCGGTACAATGGATTCGCATTCATAATTTACCCGATCATGTGTTTTTCAGCCATGCACAACATGTTGGAATTGCTAAGGTTGATTGTCAGAAATGCCACGGGCAGGTTCAGGAAATGGATATCATGAAGCAAAGCGGTGATTTGTCGATGGGTTGGTGCATCAATTGTCATCGCCAGACCAAAGTTAATTTTAAAGATAATGCCTATTACGACAATTACATGAAACTCCATGATGATTTGAAAAGTGGTAAGATAGACACCGTTCGTGCTGTAAATATAGGTGCAAACGACTGTATGCGTTGTCATTATTAAAACCGTTTCGGGTATCGGGTTACAAGTTACAGGTGACCTGGATTTGAGATTGTTTTCTGCCCTGAAGGGGCAATATATCAATAGCCCTGGGAGAAACCTCGGGAATAGAGAAGCAGAGAGAGTGCCGTCCGCGAAATAATGAAGAACAAAACCGATTCTTATTTCGGACGGAATGTAGTTAGCCTCTCAAAATGAGTTTAAGAAGAAGATATGAGTCAGATGCTGTTCTTATAGAGTTCTGATTGATTGAATTTGAATTATTTACACGATAAAAATAATCGTAGATGAAGACATACTGGAGAAGTATAGAAGAACTTGCCAATCCAAAAGAATTACGCCGTGCTGAGGTACGCGAAGAAGCCAAACAAAAGAGCATGCTGATGAAGGGCGATCAGGAGATGAATGAATCGTCCCGGCGTGATTTTCTGAAAACATTTGGGTTCAGCATTGCTGCTGCCTCCATTGTTGCCAGCTGTAAACGGCCAATTGACAAGGCAATACCTTACCTGGTTAAACCTGCTGAAATTACTCCGGGTACCGCAGATTATTATGCCTCCTCGTATTTCGAAGGAAACGAATATGGCAGTGTAATTGTTAAAGTCCGAGACGGTCGCCCGATAAAGATCGAAGGAAATACACTGAGTTCAATTTCGCAGGGCGGAACAAGCGCCCGTATTCAGGCTTCAGTATTGAATTTGTACGATGATGCCCGGTTTAAAGGGCCATTGAAGAATGGTACTGAAATGACCTGGGAAAGTGCTGATGGCGAAATCATTGCACAATTGGCCAAGTTGCAGACTCAGGGAGGAAAAGTTGTTCTGCTCAGTTCAACCATCATTTCACCTACAACCCGTGATATCATCCGTAAATTTTCTGAAAAGCAGGGAAATACTGAATGGATTCAGTACGATCCGGTATCGGCTAACGGAATTCTGCTGGCCAATCAGAAAAGTTTTGGTTCCCGTTTTATTCCTGATTACCGTTTCAACAAAGCCAAAGTGGTGGTGAGTTTTGGTGCCGATTTCCTCGGAACCTGGCTTTCGACCGTTGAATATACCAAAGGATACAGCGCAGCCCGTCAACTTCAGAATGGCAAAAAAGAAATGCTTCGTCACTACCAGTTTGAAGCTGGGATGACTTTGACCGGATCGAATGCCGATGTCCGTTTCCCGATAAAACCTTCGGAAGAGGGTGCAATCGTATTGGCGTTGTATAATGCAATTGCCAAAGCAAAGGGTGGTTCGGTTCTTTCAGGAGCAAAGTCAACGGTTGAGATTTCCGAATTGGCTAAAGATCTTCTGGAAAATGAAAAGAAGAGCATCGTAATTTCAGGAAGTAACGATGTTAATATTCAATTGCTGGTGAATGGAATCAATCAGTTGCTTGGGAATTACGGACAAACCATTGGTTTGGAAAATCCGTTGATGACTAAACAAGGCATTGATCAGGATATGGACCGTTTACTCACCGATTTGAAAGCCGGAAATATAAAAGGCTTGTTGGTTTGGAACGCTAACCCGGTATATGATCATCCGAAAGGAAAGGAATTTGCTGCTGAAATTAAAAAAGTTGGAGTGAGTGTTTCGTTTTCGGAGCGTAAAGATGAAACCACGGTCGTTTGTCAGTACATTTTACCTGAACCGAATTACCTGGAAAGCTGGAATGATCTGGAACCTAAAACCGGAATCTTCAGTTTGTCGCAGCCAACCATTGCCCCAATCTTTAATGCACGTGCTGCCCAGGAAACCTTGCTGAAATGGGCCGGAATTGAACAGAAACACCGCGATTATATTCTGAATTTCTGGAAAGAAAACCAATTTGCCAAGCAAAAAAA
Organism: uncultured Prolixibacteraceae bacterium; assembly: GCA_903865775.1. Lineage (GTDB taxonomy): Bacteria > Bacteroidota > Bacteroidia > Bacteroidales > Prolixibacteraceae > Aquipluma. The sequence goes on from CAIPKZ010000153.1 coordinate 3,163, forward strand.
CACAAGCGATTTCCGCCAGTTCTGGAATACTTCCCTGCAAAACGGAGTTTTTGAAACTGTTCCGGAAACAAAATTAACATATAGCGTAGATGGTTTAAGTCAGGCTGCAAGCCAGATTAAGCCTGCGGTTGAAGGGCTGGAAGTTGCATTTTATGAAACAGTGGCCATTGGAAACGGTAAATATGCCAACAACCCCTGGTTGCAGGAATTGCCAGATGCAGTTGCGAAAATCAGCTGGGATAATTTTGCATCAATCCCTGTTGCTTATGCTGAAGAAAAAGGTTTGAAAAACGAGGATGTTATCTCGGTAAACGGCCTCGAATTGCCTGTATTTGTTCAACCCGGACAAGCAAAAGATACCATTTCGGTTGCTCTTGGCTATGGACGCGAAGTTTCAGGAAAAGTCGGAGACAAAACAGGAACCAACCTCTATCCATATCTTACATCTGATAACGGTTCACGCCAATATTACCTGACTTCAGTAAAAGCTGAAAAGCTTGAAGGCAAGGTTTTCCAACTGGCTATATCACAAACTCATTACCTGATGGAAGGCCGTCCGATTGTTCGTGAAACATCTTTGGATGATTACATAAAAAATCCTGTTTCGGGCAATGAAGCAAAAGCTGAAAATGAGAAGAAGGCAGTTACTTTATATGAAGAACCCGAATTTAACGGGCACCATTGGGGAATGGCCGTCGACCTGAATTCGTGCACCGGATGCGGAAACTGTGCTGTTGCCTGTCAGGCCGAAAATAATATCCAGGTGATTGGAAAAGAGCAGGTTCGTAACCGCCGGATTATGCACTGGTTGCGAATCGACCGCTATTATTCGGAAAATCCGGAGAACCCGAAAGTTTCATTCCAGCCGGTTATGTGTCAGCATTGTGGAAATGCTCCGTGTGAAAATGTATGCCCGGTGGCAGCGACCAATCACAGCGAAGAAGGTTTGAATCAGATGGCATACAACCGCTGCGTCGGAACCAAATATTGCATCAATAACTGTCCTTATAAAGTGCGACGGTTTAATTGGTTCCAATATGTGCAGAACGTTAAATTCGATTATGCTTCAAACAGCGATTTAGGCCGGATGGTGCTGAATCCTGATGTGACGGTTCGGTCGCGCGGGGTAGTTGAAAAATGTTCCATGTGTGTTCAGCGCATTCAGGAGAAAAAAGAGTTGGCGAAACTGGATGGTCGTCCGATTGCCGATGGTGAAATAAAAACAGCTTGTGCCCAGTCGTGTCCCGGAAATGCTATTGTTTTTGGTGATCTGGCCAATCCGGAAAGCCGCATTTCGAAGCTTTTCACCGATCCGCGCAATTATCATTTACTCGAAGAATTACATACTTTGCCGTCGGTAGGTTACCTGACCAAAGTAAGAAATACAAATGCTTGATCAATAATCAAAGAAAATAGGTTGGACTATGTACAAAACGGACGTACGGGGAAGATTAATTGACGGAGACAAATCGCTCAGTCAGATTTCGCAGGAAATTCTTGCGCCTATCGATGCCAAAACCCCCAGATGGTGGTATGTGGCAATGGGTATCAGTTTACTGATGCTGGCCTGGGGAGCCCGAAGTATTTATATTACGCTCACTCAGGGCATCGGTGCCTGGGGAGAGAACAGTACCGTGGCCTGGGGCTATGAAATTATCAATTTTGTGTGGTGGATCGGGATCGGACATGCAGGAACCGCGTTTTCGATTTTCCTGTTGATTTTACGCCAGAAGTGGCGTACTGCCATCAACCGTGCTGCTGAAGCGATGACCGTTGTGGCTGTTTTTTGCGCCGCACTCTTCCCGCTAATGCACATGGGACGTTCATGGCTGTTTTTCTTTATTTTCCCTTATCCAAATACAAGAGGCCCGCTGTGGGTGAACTTTAATTCTCCGCTTTTCTGGGATTTCATGGCTATTTCAGCCTATCTGCTCATATCTGCTAGCTTCTGGTATTTTGGTATGGTTCCTGATTTTGCAACCATTCGCGACACCACCAAATCGAAAGTCAAAAAGGCAGTATATGGTTTCTTTGCTTTCGGTTGGACAGGTTCTTCCAGAGAATGGTTACGTTATGAAGGTCTGGCCTTTGTGTTGGGCGGTATTGCTGCCGTTTTGGTAGTTTCAGTGCATTCCATTGTTTCTACCGACTTTGCGGTTTCAATTGAACCGGGCTGGCATACTACTTTATTTCCACCATACTTTGTAGTCGGAGCTATTTTTTCAGGATTTGCCATGGTTCTTACTTTGGTTACCCTGATGAAAAAGCTTTATAATATGGGCGATTTTATTACTGAAAACCACGTGGATGCAGTTTGCCGGATTCTTGTATTCATTTCGCTGATCATGGGAACTGCCTATGTTACTGAAATTTTTATTGCCTGGTATTCAGGTTCAGAATATGAAATGTACACTTTCTTCAAGAACAGGATAACCGGCGATTACGCCATTCAGTTCTGGGGAATGTTTATTTTCAACGCTTTACTTCCCCAGTTGTTCTGGTCAAAGAAAATCAGGCGTAACTTATGGATCGTTTTCATTATTTCCTTGTTCATCAACCTTGGAATGTGGTTCGAACGATTCAATATTGTCGTTACATCTTTATCGAAGAATTATCTTCCGTCAGCATGGGCTCCTTATCACCCTTCACTGGTTGAGATTGGATTCTTTGTAGGCACTTTAGGCATGTTTGGAGCCGGGGTGCTGTTATTCTTCCGCTACATACCGCAAATTGCCATAGCCGAAGTGAAAATGATTTCCAAATACAATAAACAACAATCCGATCACCTTAAACCCGGACATCATGATTATGAATAAAAAATATCTGGTTGGCGTTTTTGATGATGAACATACTTTGGTTGACGCTTTCGAAAAAGCGCTTGCGAAAGGTGTTGTCATTGAAGAAGTCTATACTCCCTATCCGATTCACGAGATTTTACATGGGATGAAAAATAAAACGAATATTACAACTGCTGCCTTTTTGTACGGGCTTTTCGCGGTTGCAATGCTCATCGGAGGCATGTATTGGGCTGCAGTAGTTGACTGGCCCCTGCTGTTTGGTGGTAAGCCATTCAATACATTTCCCTCTTTTATCGTGGTTACCATCGTGGGAACCATTCTGACGATTACCATTTTGACTTTACTGACCTTTTCGGTCCGGTCAAAGATTTACCCTGGCAAAACGGCTGTTATTATTGACATCAGGGCCACGGATGATAAGTTCATCATCGTGCTCGATCAGGATAAAATGGGAATAAAAAAACCTGAAGTTACCCAATTGTTCCAAACGCATGGAGCTACTGAAATATACGAACAAGACGCCAATACAAACTGAAAAATTGCCTGAAGAATGAAATTTATACAACTGAATAAAAGTATAGCAGCAATTGCAGTGATCCTGATTTTTGGATCGTGCGACCGCGACCGAAACAGCACCGGATGGGAGTATTTTAATGATATGACGCACTCCTCTGCCTACGAAACGTATACGGCCAATCCGAATTTTGCAGATGGTAAAACCATGCGTAATCCGGTTGAAGGAACTATACCGCTCGGATATCAGCCATACCTGTATCAGAAAACTGATGAAGACCGGACAAAGGCAGGAAAAGAACTGGTCAATCCATTAAATTCCACAGCGTTGAATATTGCCCGCGGAAAGCAGGTATTTTCAGTTTTCTGCATCAATTGTCATGGTGATAAAGGTGATGGCAAAGGTTATCTGTTTACGAGCGGAAAATATCCTTTCCCACCCAAAAGTTTACTTTCAGAAAAAGTGAGAACGAATCCAATCGGAGAAATCTATCATGTTGTTTCGGTTGGTTTTGGAGTTATGCCTCAGCACGGTTCACAGGTTCGACCTGAAGACCGCTGGAAAGTGGCGTTGTATGTGAAGGAAGTTTTGCAAAAACAGTGAGACGAGTTCTAAGTTATGAATGATAAATTATGAGTTTTAATTTGTCTATTGGATTCAGATTGAAAAAACTTGTCTGTTAAATTGGTTACTAATTCACCAGACTTTTCGGACGGAATAAAAATACACTCAGAAAAGAGAAAAAAAATATACGATGGAATCAAAAATGCACAACCTTGAAGACAGATTAATAGTTCAAAAGAACTTTAAATACCTACTTTATTTTTTGATCGGTATTGGAATAATTTCTATGGTCGCTGGATTTGTTTTGGATCCTGAACGGGCATGGGCCAATTATTTGTTGAACAACTATTATTTTGTGTCGCTGGCTATTGGAGCTGCTTTTTTTGGGGCCATACAGTACATTACTCAAGCTGGATGGTCGTCGGCATTTAAACGGATTCCTGAAGCCATGGCTTCCTACCTCCCGTTTGCTGCGGTCTTTTTTCTTTTCATGTACTTTGGAATGCACACCTTGTTTCACTGGTCGCACGAAGGGATTACCCAAACCGATGCATTACTTGCCCACAAGGCTCCCTACCTGAATGTTCCTTTTTTCTTTTTTCGTGTGGTTCTGTTTTTCGGCTTGTGGATTTTAATGACCAAACTTTTACGCAAATTATCGCTTAAAGAAGATGCAGAAGGTGGAATGGTCAATTTCTATAAATCGGAGAAGTATTCGAAGATACTGATCTTTATTCTTGGAATCAGCTTTACCCTTTTCGCCATCGATATGATCATGTCACTCGAACCGCATTGGTTTAGCGGTCTTTTTGCTGCAAAAAGTTTCATTGCTGCATTTTTACATGCAGCAACCGTGATTGCGCTGATTGTGATTATCCTTCATAAAATTGGTCATTTGCCTATGTTGAACCGCAGTCACCTGCACGACTTCTCGCGGTACATTTTTATGCTATCCATCATTTGGGGCTATTTCAACTTTGCCGAGTACATGATTATCTGGTATGGTAATATTCCTGAAGAAACTATCTTCTATGTGAGCCGGTCGCAGGGAGTATTTGGAGTCTTGTTTTTTGTCAATATTATCCTTAACTGGTTTATACCATTCCTTTTTCTGATGCCTCGAATGACTTCCAGAAGCAAGCTTTTCATGGTGCCGATCATTGTACTATTAATGATTGGACAATATACCGAACTGTATTACTACATCTGGCCTGCAGTGGTTCACGGATCGAAATTCGGAATTCTGGAAATCGGAACTTACCTTGGGTTCCTCGGTTTATTTACTTTGGTGGTAACAAATACATTGTCAAAAGCCAATCTGGTACCTTTGAATCATCCATACTTGGAAGAAAGCGTTTATCATCAGTTTTAATACTGAATTCATTCTACAAAAATCCCGAAATCTGAAGAAAGGTTTCGGGATTTTTCATTTCGAAGGAATTTGCATTGTAGAGACGCACGGCCGTGCGTCTCTACCCGAAAAAAATGATAATTATGCCGGAATTCCGGCTAAAGGTTTTTTCTGATCATTTCAATCGCCTCGTTCACGGTTTCAACCGGAAGCAAACAGCTATTATCCTGACAAATATAGATTTGAGTTTTGCCCGAAACATACCTGTTTTGAAGCAGTGACAGATCGCTTTCTTTGGTTCCGGCACAGAAAATAGCCTGTGGTAAATAATTTTTCTGAAGTTCGTTCAGCAAGTTTATTGCATTTTCACCTGTAATAGCCACTTCAAAATGGTTTCCGGTCAAATTCAGCAACAGCTGTGACCAGTTGCTGTATCCGGAAGGATAATCTGTCATATTAACGCTAACCAAACTGAGCATTTTATTGACAATGTTTAAATAGTCTGGCTTTTCAAGTAGATACGAAAGCCGAAACAGATTCTTCGCCATGACCGAATTTGAAGCAGGTATCACATTGTCGTGAATTTCAATAGTTCTGGTAATCAAATCTTTTTGGTCGTTAGCCGTGAAGTAGAATACCGATTTTTGCAGATCGTAAAAATCATGGAAAGCAATTTCGGTGAGTTGTTGTGCATCATCGAGCCATTGTTTTTGCCCGGTTGCTTCGAAAATCGCCACAAAGGCTTCAATAACAAAGGCATAATCTTCAAGAAATCCGCCTATTTTGGCCTGATTATTTTTGTAGGAATGTAAAAGCCGGCCATCACTGGTGAATAGTTTTTGCTTTAGAAAGTTTGCATTAGCCAAGG
>CAIPKZ010000154.1 GCA_903865775.1 uncultured Prolixibacteraceae bacterium
AACTCCAAAGAAAAAAAAATATACCGCCAGCTCAGTACAGTGGAGGAGGTTATTAACAGCATTACCCATGGAATCGGGGCTTTGCTTAGTATAATTGCATTAATTGCACTCATTTTATTAGCCGGAAAACATGATGACATCTGGTATATGGTTAGCTTCTCGATATACGGATGTACCTTAATAATCTTGTATTTATCATCCACACTTTACCACAGTTTTTCAAATCCAAAGATTAAAAACCTGTTTGCACGTTTCGATCATGTTTCCATATTTTTATTGATTGCAGGAACCTACACTCCTATCCTACTCACTTCCATTCGTGGAATCTGGGGATGGACTTTATTTGGGATTATCTGGGGACTGGCACTGGTCGGAGCAGTAATCCGTTCCATTTATCTGCATCGGTTCCGAAAGTTGATGGTTGCCGTATATCTTGGCATGGGTTGGATGTTTGTACTTGCCGGGAAACAGATATTTCTAAGTTTACCATCCACAAGTATAATTTTTCTTGTCTTGGGAGGAATTGCTTATTCCGTAGGAGTCATTTTTTACATGTGGCGGAGCCTGCCATACAGCCATGGGATCTGGCATTTATTTGTTCTTGCCGGCAGTGTGCTTCACTTCTTTGCAATCTATTTCAGCATTTCCTTATCCTGAAATTTTCTTCAAAAAATCATTACTGTTTTTAACCACAAATACATTCGATGGAAGCTTTGGATTATGAACTGTAATTTGACGGCCTGCAATCAGGATTTTATTCCGGTTAAATATAAGGGAAAGATTAGCAAGATACTGTTCCAATTCCGCCTTTTCCATAGCCTGAATGAAAGATGTGCAGACATAGTCGAAATGACTGTTTATTAAAAGGTTCGACAAATCGCTGAAAGGCAGACTTTGACCTAAATAAACACAGCGTAAACCAGCCTGAGCAGCAAGAAAATTAAAAAATATCAATCCAAGTTCGTGCCATTCATTTTCCCGCAAAAAAAACAAAACCGTTTTGGCCGATTCCTGACTCTCAAACTTACTGGTTTCGCTAATTAGCTTGTTTCGGATCAGATTGGTTACAAAATGTTCGTGGGCCGAAAAAATTGATCCGACTTGCCACAAAATGCCGATCCGCTCGAAAAGTGGGAAAATGATGTTTTGAATTGTTTTCGGGAATCCATATTCGCCAATAAATTTATTCATCAACTTTTCAAATCCAAAGGAGTCCAGATTGATGGTTTGAAAAATCAGCTGATCGACATTATTGTCGGGATCTTTAATATTCCGGTGAACCCGTAGTACCTCAGCCTGTAGTTTTTCCTCATCAAAAGAGGCAACATTTGAAATCTTATAGCCGTTTTTAACAAGTAATGCGACATTTAATATCCGTCGGATGTCATCATCCGAATAAGTCCTGATATTGGTATCAGTCCTCTGAGGTTCGATCAGGTGGTATCTTTTTTCCCATATTCGAATGGTATGAGCTTTAATCCCCGATAAATATTCTAAATCTTTAATCGAATACATGGTCCAAATTTATATTCAAATGCAACTAATAAAAAAAACCAGAACTAATCGAAATAGATAAATTCAGATTTAAAATATTCTTGGTCAATATAATGTTAAAATCTCAACTTAGAACAAGTATTTGTCATTTTTGTTGTGATTTCCGGAACTTAAAGTAAACAAAATCAAAAGATCCAATCTTTTTGGTAAGATCGGATCTTTTGATTGAATTTCCTCCGCGTTCAAACAGTTCATTTGGAATAATTCACTGCTTCAAGGGGCAAAATAATGGCCATCCCTAAATAGATCAAAATCATGTAGGGTTGAAAGATTGTAATAAAAGCAAAAGCTACTCGGAAAAATACCGGATCGAGTTCAGGATTTACATAGTTTGAAATTCCGCTGATTACACCAGCAACCAATTTGTCGTTTGAGCGTGTTAATCGTTTCATGATGGTAAGTTTTTAGGGTTTCTATTGTTTCGCTTGTTTCTATTTTTAGTTCCTGAGTTCGTTTGTTGCGAATTTCGCGTTGCGGGTTAAAAACCCGAAACGTTTATCTCGCAACCCGAAACGTTTTACTCTTTCAGTGAAAGTCCTTCCGGAGTCATTTTCCAGGTTTTTCCGGTCATTTCCTTATTCCAGATGTTGTTGACATTATCGAAATCGAAGTTCAATCGGGCGAGCCGGGTATCCAGACGAATCATTTTTCCTACCGGCACCTTCAATGTAACCTGAACTTCCTGGTTCCTCCATTTGGCCTGATTTCCAATGATAAAATACGGATCGAGAACCAGAGTCGAATCCATACTGGTAACGTTGTACCCGATATTTTCGAGGTTCTGTTGAAGGTCGGCTGCATTTTTTCCACGGGCAGTTTTTTTGATAATTACCGAAAATTCAGAAGCTTCTGTTGCTTCAATCCGAAGCTTGGGATTTCCGGCAAGCACTTTCTCTGAGCCATCCGTAACGATAACAAAATCATTAATCTCTGTATTTTCAGCTTCCTCAGTACTTCCTTGACTTTTTCCCAATTCAAGATACAAGGTTTTGCACTTGGCACATTCAATTGTTTTTCCGGAAGAAATGCTGTTCTGCTGACTGAAATTACTGATTTGACCGGCAGAAAGGATAATCATTGAAATGAGTGCAGTCAGCCAGATTCCGAAAGCCCCTAAACCAATGGCTTTGTTGTTGGTTTTATACCTGAAAACCAGCTTTGTACCAACAAATAACAGGACGAGTAATGGAATTCCAAGCAATAAAACAAGCAGTAAAATGGAAACGCTGACTAAGCCTGGGCTGAACATAAAGCCTAACATATCTGTAAAATCGAATTCAGGACTTAATCCAGGCGAATGACTTTGAATAGCTGAATTTCCGATGACAACTGAAATCAGAATACTGACAAAACCGACAAATCCGATCATGATTAACAAGCCTCCGAATACAACCCCGACAACTTTACCAAGTCCTTTAAACAGCTGAAATGAAGCCTGTCCGGCTCTGTTCATAAACTCTTTGCCTTTTTGAACAGTTTCGGATTGGTTAATTTTCGAAAAACTGTTTTTCACTTCCTCTACCTCATCCTGAATTGTTTTCTGAATATTTGAAATCGTGGCCTCTTCGCCTCTCATTTCCAGTCGCTGAGCAATCGTGCGGGCTTCCGGAACTACAATCCATAAAATCAGGTAAATAATTGCCGAAATTCCGACTCCGATAAATACAAGCAATACGAACAAAATGCGAAGAAATACCGGATCGATGTTGAAATATGCGCTCATTCCCGAACAAACTCCGCCCAGAACACGAGTCTCGCCATCACGGTATAAACGTTTTTTCATTTTTTCACCTTTATCCTGAACATTGGCTTTTGAAACCTCTTCAGCATCCAAAAAGTCTTCGGGTTTCCCCATTCGCAGCATCACTTCATCAACCCAAATCATCGTCACAGCTTGCATTTCATTGGTTATTTTCTCCTGAAGTAATTCGGCAATCCGCGATTCGATATCCTGCAATATTTCCTGACCACCTTCCTGTACAGCAAAGTAATTATTCAAAAGTTGAAGATAGTTCTGCAGTTTTTCATAGGCATCTTCTTCGATGTGAAAAACACTTCCGCTGATGTTTATGGTGAATGTCTTTTTCATGGTTTCTGTTGTTGAAAATGTTTTTGTTGTTCCTATTGTTTCAGTTGTTTCTATTGGTTGCGGTTACTGATTTGAAAAACGGCATTTACCAGATCTTTCCAGACATTTGCAAGCTCGTTCAGGAAGAACTTACCATTTTCGGTGATTTCGTAATATTTGCGGGGTGGTCCCTGAAGAGATTCTTCCCACCGGTATCCCAGATAACCTTCATTTTTAAGTCTTGTCAACATGGGGTAGAGCGTTCCTTCCACAACAATCATTTTCGATTTTTCCAGGTCTTCAATGATGTTGCTAACGTAAAGTGGCTTATTTTCAAGAACTAACAATATACAATATTCGAGTACCCCTTTCCGCATCTGAGCCTTTGTATTTTCCAGTTTCATGATATTGCCTCCCTGAATTACTTTTGTTCTTTGGTTATTGGCTGAATTATTTTTGGTTGGATCTGTTATATATTGGCATTTTCAATTTCTGTGTTCAGTTTCCAGGATTTGGATTTAGCATGATTCAATAAGCTTGAAGCATACTTTTCAATGTACTGATCAGCTTCACTGGCGGTATCTTTTTCAGCCGACCGGATAAAACTGAAGTCGGTTGAAGAGTTAGCCGATTCACGATTTTTATCCAGCAGAAGTATTTGTCTTTGAGCATATTTTTCGGTTTCTATTTCAGCCTCATTGGCCGTAATTACATCAGCAGTCCTGAAGAATTCTTCAGTGCTCATACTGTTGTTGATTTCTTTGGATATTTCAGCTTCAACAAATTCTGAAGCGTTGTATTGCTGAACCTGCTGTGCCAATTGAGCTTCAACCGTTTCCAAGTTTACTTCAGTTGTATTGTGCATTTGACTTTCGGCTGCAAATTCAGCTTCAACAAATTCTGAAGCATTATATTCCTGAACCTGTTGTGCCAATTGAGCTTCAACAGTTTCCAAGTTTACTTCAGTAGTGTTGTTCATCTGGCTTTCGGCTTCAAATTCAGCAGCTACATATTCAGCAGCATCGTAAGCTTCAACCTGTTGTTCCAGTTGTGCTTCAACAGTTTCAAAATTTACTTCGGTAGTATTGTTCAACTGGCTTTCGGCTTCAAATTCAGCAGCTACATATTCAGCAGCATCGTAAGCTTCAACCTGTTGTTCCAGTTGTGCTTCAACAGTTTCAAAATTTACTTCGGTAGTATTGTTCAACTG
>CAIPKZ010000155.1 GCA_903865775.1 uncultured Prolixibacteraceae bacterium
CGAATGAGGTCGAATTGCGAAGTTTCGATGTCGATCTCACGCTGACGCAATTCCATTCTGGAATTGAGGCCGTATTCAATTGCTTTTTTTACATCCACCACTACCGCGGCCAGGGCGACATCGGTCATCACCGTAATTTCCTCAGAAATATTCATCCCGATGTACTGTTTGAACTGGTCTTTGTAATTGTCGAGGGTTACCTGGGCATTCTGTAACGTCGATTTTGCAGTCGCAAAGTTCAGTTCGGCCTGATAAAGTTCTTCTTTTGCTGCAATACCTGCTGTCACCTTATTTTGTGTGATCTCATAGCTTTTCTGAGTATTTTTAAATTCATCCTGAGAAATACTCAAACTCATTTGAGCCAGATACACATTGTAAAAAAACTGAGTGACCTGTTTTTCGAGATTGAGTTTTTGCATTGAATAATTCAATTGTGCATTTTCAAGGTCCAGTTCCAATTCTTTGATCTGGAGTTTGGTCCGGTTGTATGTGAACAGAGGCTGTGCAACACTCAAAGAAAGGTAATTGGTGAAAGAATTACTTTCAGAAGTGTTTTCCCCAACAATGCTGGTCTTGCTCTGGTAACCAAACCGATTCACCAGGCTGATCGTTCCATCGGTAGGCAGAATTGGCTGCGAAACCATGAATGTTCCGAACGACTGCGCTGTTTTACTGGTGTACCATTTCGCATTGTAATTGTCGAACGACCGGGTCTGATCGTAGCTAATCGGAGTTAGGCCTAACGAAAAATTTGATTTGAGCGCGGCGTTCTGTGCCTTCAGCGTTTGTTCAGAGCGTTCGAGGTTCAGCAATGAGCGGCGAATGTCGGGACTGTTGTTGTTGGCTATGCCCAATGCACCTTCGAGTGTTAGTATCTGTTGTGCATTTACCGAAAGCAAAAGCTGACAAAAAATGAACAGCATGAGTCCCTTAAGTATTAATTTTTTCATATTGGTATCGTGTTTATCTATTTTAAACATTCAAACTAAGACACTGATAGTCATTAAGTCATTCAATAGTCATTGGTTGCCGGATTGCGATGTTTAATGACTATGAATGACGTGAAACAAATGACCATGAATGACATTTTCTTACTGCTTCACCAATTTCACTGCATCGGCAACAACCACCTTCGCCGCCGATTTATTACCCAATTCAACTTTAACCGTATCTCCTGAAAAAATGTATGATCCCAGACTGTTCCAGCCATCTTCCGCTGATTTCAGATCAACAACTACCTCTTCCTTCTCCTGTTCGTGGTAAATAGTGTAAGTGTATTCACCGGCTGTTTCCTGATCATCACGACGTCCGCGCCTGTTTTTTGCAATATAGCTGAACACTTCATATGTTCCGTTGCCCTTGATTGGTATTTTCCAGGTCACCTTTTTCTTTCCGTCTCCTGACCGGATGTAATGAGCCGACCGAATGAATTTTCCGAAAAAGCTGCTGTTGGTTGTTGCACGCCATGTACGCGGAGGATGCCAGGTGTTAAATCCGGTATACCGGTCTTTGGTCTGATCTTCCTTTATCAGTAACTTTTGCAAAAGACTATAATCTTCGGTAAGCGTAAAATGGAAGGTTGAATCTTCATCATCGCAAATAAATTCGCCTTTCTCTGCCAGCCGAACGGGTGAATCCGACACTTTCTCCCCTTCAAAAGGAACGGCTTTGGTATCTTGTTCAATGTTTTCGAGCGGAAGCCGGAGTTCAGCCGGAATATTCCGTGAAGCCAATGTATTGATTGTAATATTTCGTGGAGTTCCGTCGAGCAGATAACTCACTTCTTTGGTTTGATTTCCTTCGAGATACAATAGTTTATCAACCGTTTCCATGTTTGCACCGCCGCCGCCAAAGCGTCCGCGACCCGGTCCACCGCCCTCTCCAAGCCTGAACTGAGCCAAAACAATTCCTTCGGTTGGTTCAGTATTCGAGATTTTAAATTTGACCATTGTTTTCAGACGGTCGCCATCCAGAACATTCACTGCTTTTAATCCTCCGATCAGATACCCAGGCAATTCTTTGCTTCGAAACCACTTTTCCATATAAGGAAGCAGATCGGTATTAAACTGTTGTTTGATTCGTGAATTAAAATCTTCAATGGTTGTCGAATTGAACTTGATGCTTTTGAGGAAATTAAACATGAAATCGTTGAATGCATCGTCGCCTGCTTTGCGCTTGATGATAGAAAACAGGGTTTGCCCCTTCAACTGGATCACATTATCGATAATCTTCACCCTTTCCGGATCGGCAAGCAGATCGGCAAACGAAAAATCGAGCAAGGCCAGATTGGCCTGTTCATTTTCAGTCATCCCTTGCATATCGCGCATCCAACCCATAGCTCCTGATTCGGAAGATTGTTTCAGATACGATTCAAAAATGCGGTCCGAAATAGGCCATTTGTCAGATTCAACAAAATAGGCATGGTTATAAAACAAAGGGAAACAATACAGTGGATTAGCTTTTTCTGCTACCTGAACTTCGCCCTGAGTCCGGTTGAAATCAGGACGTGAAGCTGCCTGGGTAAACAGCGATAAAAAATTAACGAACGCATTGATTTTCTTCTCCTCCGGAGTAGTCTGAACATCACCTCCACGGTTGCCCCAACGTTCCATTCGCTTGATGCTTCCTTCAAAATCAGCCTCCTGAATGAGCAATCCTTTTTCCGGAAAAAGTACAGTTTCAGGCTGAACCTGTTCCCATTCACCAATCAAGGTGCGCGGATAGGAATAAAACTGCGCCGGAACTTCAATTAGGATAAACCGCTGGAAAGGATAAAACAGATCTATTTTACGTTCGTAATCTTTCAGTGCGGTTTTAATCAAATCGGGAATGGTATCCTTGACCGGTTCCAGAAATTTAGAAAAATAATCGTGTTTCGGGTGATGATAGAGATTAAAAACCAATCCGTCGATCGTATCTGTCTTTTGAGCATAATTCCCTATGACCAGCGATATTTGGGGAAGGTTTTTCTTGTTTGTAAACCGGAAAGTTCCATCTTTCTGTTCAGAATTTCCTTGCGAAATGGCGGTCAGTCCGGGTTTTGTTTTTACTGAAATTTCAAAACTGCTGAACTGTTTTTGCATCCATTGTATGCTTTTTTTTCCGAAGCTGGTTCCGGCAATCGGGTACCAGTTGCATTCACGAGTCAGCAACACAAAATCGGGCGAGACAATCGCCGAGCGTTTATCAATCTTGAACATGAACGCGGAATAGGTTTCCTGAAGCGTTTTATCGTCCACATCCAGAAAACTTGCGGCTTCATTCAGGCTGCCGTGGTAATCAAATTCAATTTCCGCAGATTCGCCGGATTCAAGTTTTTTTCCTGAGAACTCAATCAGGTTAATTTCCCGTTTCGGGTTTGCTTCCTGTCCATTGAACCTGACATTGGTAAGTTCCAGTCCCGGATTGAGGGTGAAAACAAAATTTGAAACAGCCTCGGAATGAGGATTACTTACTTTTAATTTTGCAATTACTTCCAGCGCATCTCCGTTGTGATTGACCTCAATCTGATACGACTCAACCTTTAAGCGGGGAGTGTTCAGATAAGCATCGTTCAAGGTCCGGATATTATCCCTCAACTTTTGATTATTTACGTAGGTTGAAACGTGCATTTCGCCCAGCCAGATTCCGGCGACAAAAAACAGCAATGCTGGAATCAATGTGATTTTATTGCTGAAAGGGCTTTGTGGCAAGCGTTTCAGGAGCGAAATAGTCAGGAAAATAAATGCAATCCCAAAACAGGCATACATTCCGCGATGTATGAGTATGGCACCAAGGTTTCCAAATCCCATGAAATCGGAGTTCAGCAACGGAATACTGTATGCCATATAATCGAACAGGTAGTAGTATTTGGTATTCAGATAAAAAATCGTGATGGCTACATATCCAAGCAATATAATAAAGGTGATGGCCTGATTCTTCAGGATACTCATTACGAAAAACGAAAGGCCAAGAATGAAAAGCAAGGTTGGAAGACTGATGATCAGAAAATAGCTCAGGTAGGCTATCCAGTTTACAGCGACACCTTCGGCAATCAGGTTAAATATGAGCGCTTCAGAAAGGATGATTACATTCAGGATCATAAAAACGACCAGGTTCCCGATTGTTTTTCCGGCGACATATTCGCCGTTCGACATAGAACGGATGTATATTACATCGGTAGTATCCAGTTTTTTATCGCGTTTCAGGAAGTCGGATGCCAGGAAAATAGCAATTATCGCCTGAACAGTATTCAGAATCAGCAAATTGACGTAAGGAATATTTGATGACATGGCCTTCATATCCCAATTTCCATCAATAATCAGTGTCCCCAAATTAAAACCGAACAAAAACAGCATCGCCAAAATGGC
>CAIPKZ010000156.1 GCA_903865775.1 uncultured Prolixibacteraceae bacterium
CACATGGCTCGGTTTCCTCGCCGGCTCAAGCGTAGATCGCCAATCCTGGCCTTTGATTAAGTTCCTGATTGAGTACCCCGAAATGGGATACCTCTCAAAAATCAATTCGGACATGGAGCTAAACGAGTATGGAAAAGGCGTTTACCTTGCTCCAACTCCGGGAGTAGCAGGTGCAACAGGAAAATCCATGAATGGTATTATCAAACAGCTTCAAATAGGGGTAGATGCTGAAACCATAAACAGCATCAACATCCAACCACTCAATGCTGCATCTATCTTCGACCAGGTTGAACTTTTTGCCGATGGCATTTCTGAAGTTTATCAAAGTGTGAAGATGAATATCTGCATGTCCCCAAAGTGGCACCGCCTTTATCTCCGCGACAAACGTGCCGCAGGTTTCTTCACTCTGCAAACTGCTAACGAAATCACAAGTGGAATCGACTTCACCCCGCAGCAAGTGTTGCCACTCCCATCTTTATCCGGTACAGATGTGATTTTTGCAACCCCACAAACCAACATCCTGCACCTCACTAAAAAAGGCCCAAATAAAACCAACATCCGCATCGAGGAATACCGCCGCAACGTATCCTTTATGTGCGACTGGTGGGAAGGTATCGGTTTCGGCATAGATGCCGCCGTATGGACAAATCTCCAAAAAACCGTTGCACCTGGCGGTTAATCCCTCGTAGTACTCTCTTACTTGTAACCGGGCCGGTAATCATTCCGGCCTTTCTTTAAACTTAAAAAAAACCTACAGTGGAATTTACTGACATAACCAAAGACCTTTTTCAAGGAGAAAATATGGGCGGTATCGGCATGAAAATATTTTTCGGCCTATACTCCGATGTGGCTACATGGCCAACAAAACCTACAAATGCAACAACCCTCGAAGCACTTGGAACCCTAACCGGCGACATCACCATGAAACCCGGCAAACGCATGTTTGAAATGTACGTTACGGACGACACCGGCGAATTTAAAATTGAAACAGTCGGCGAACTGGATGGAAAAAGCTTCGTCATGCACCTATCTCTTTTCAATCCGGGATTGAAACCCAAACTTCTCGGACTGCTAAACTCCGTTAAAAACGACAACCTTGTTTTCATCGTCCCCGACAACAACGGCCAAAAATTCCTAATGGGCGATGCCGTTCGTGCATCCATCTTCGCCGGATCGCCCGATGGTGCCGGTACAGGTAAAGAAACCGCTGGCCGCCGGGGTATTTCAATGGAATTCGTGTACAAAACATCTAATGTTTATGTATATCAAGGTTCTGTTCCTTTGTCTATTGCTTCCGGTACACCTCTTTCTGTTATCGTTACAACCACCCCAACAACCATAGCAGGTAACGATGGAACTGCAACTGCTTCCCCATCTGGCGGTACTCAACCTTGGACTTATTCCTGGGACACCACACCGGTTCAAACCACACAGGTCATTACCGGCCTTGTTCCTGGCACTTATACAGTTACCGTAACTGATGCTATCGGAGCAACCGCCTCAGCCACAACAACCGTTAACTAATCACCCACAATCACTAATCACCAGCCACCAATAACCATTCACCTGTCACCAATCACCAATAACCAATAACCCCTTCAATGAGTATCCATCCTCACTTTACACTTGTTGGCATCGAACCTGGAATTGTAATAACATTCCAGTTCGGTGCTGTCGATTTTAGGGAAAATATACCCCTTGAAATTTTGGAAAAATTGTACAACGATGGCTTCCCTTACCTGAAACTCACAAAACAAGGCCAAAAAGCCATGAACCCAACAACTCAACCACTCAACCCATCGACAACTCAACCCATCAACCCATCAACCCCAACCCCAAACAAGAAAACCCATGCAAGAAAAAGTAAATAAATGGCTGGAACAAGGTTGCGATTATAATGAAGGAGTTAGCTTACTTGCTTCACTACCAAATAATAAGCAACTGGTAAAAGTCATTTCCGGCAGGCCGCACCGCTACACGGACAAACTTCGCTACGAACTGCTCAAAGCGGCAGGTCTTAATACCCTGTTGCCAAACAAAAACGTTATATCTGCAAAAACACTTCCAACAGAAGTTGACAATCCGTATTCGGGGAAAGTGTCGCAAAATAAAAAACCTGTCAAAAAGGACCAATTGCCCCCAGAAGTCGAGCATGTGATCAAACTACACGCTGATGCATATAAAACCCGTGCCATCCTTCACGATGCAATGGCACAATTGCCATCTGAAAACACAGATAAATTGATTATAAAAAGAAAAGAGTTTTCGGATCAGATTGCTGAATGTTCCACAATAATTGATGCCATGTATAAGGCAAAAGAGGATTATTATACG
>CAIPKZ010000157.1 GCA_903865775.1 uncultured Prolixibacteraceae bacterium
AGCTTGATGTGAATCAGTGGTGCAAAGCGGCAAAATCTTTTGGTGCCAAAGAGATCGTGTTTATGCTTGCGCATAGTGGTGGATTTTGCATGTGGCCAAGCAAAACAACAGCCTATCACATCGGAAATACAGCCTACAAAGGGGGGAATGGAGACGTGGTGAAGGAGTTTGCGCAAGCATGCAGAAGTGCTGGTTTGAAGGCCGGGTTTTATTTCTGGATGCCTCGTCCTTTATCCGCTGGTAGTGATACAAATACCGTTTCATACAGTCAATTAGATAAGGTTCAGACTTGGGCGGATGCCGATAAAGTTTTTAAAACCCGGTTTCAAGAGATTATGGATCGGTTGGGTTCCGACCTTGTGACCGAAATTTGGATTGACCAACCAATCCGCGCTTCCCTCGGTAAGGAGATTGCCGATCGTGCCCCTAAAGCTGTTGTCGCAGCCGTCGGTTGCGTTGATCCTTATCCTACTATTCGCTGGCCTGGGACTGAGCAGGGACAGGTATCGGATCCGTGTTGGTCCATGCTCAAAAAAAGTTCGATAGCAAAAAAACCAGCTACCCAGTTTGAAGCTGACAAAAATCAAACCCAAGAGGCAGACGACCCGAATGGCGATTACTGGGCTCCTCACGAGGCAGACACGCCCCTGCACGATCATTTTTGGCATTTTCGTCCTGATGCTTTGAATCACCGGAAATCCTTAGATGAACTAATGGACTGCTATATTAAATCGGTGGGCCGAAATAGTTTTTTGATATTGAATTGTGCCCCAATGGCTGACGGAAGCATCCACCCCGATGATATGAAGCGCTACCAGGAGTTTGGCGATGAAATAGACCGCCGTTTTGGTCATCCTGTAGCTCGTGTTGAAAAAGTTCAAGGTAACGAAGTATTGCTAAAACTTGATAACCCCTGTAGAATTGCCTATACCGATATATGGGAAGAATATAAATATGGACAGCGGATTCGTGCGTATGAAATTGAAGGTCGCGATGCAACTACGGGCAATTGGATTAAAATAGCTGAGGGAACATCTGTTGGGCGACGGAAAATTGATCCATTAGTCCTTACTTCTGAAGTTGATCAGCTGAAAGTGAAGATTATATCATCGGTAGGTACACCACTTATACGAAAATTTCAGGTACATGTTAAATAGGTTAAGTGAGATGTTCGGTTCTTCGTATATTCTGAGGAAACGATAGCGGTTGTTATTTTAGTCGTAAATGTCAAAGAGTTCCACAATACTGTTTTTTAATTAAACTCACACATTATGAATGATTTAGTAAAACAAATTTCAAGGATTAAATTTTACGGATGGAGATTACTTCTGGCAAGCCTAATTCTTTTCACAAACATATCAGTTGCCTTTTCTCAGGTAAAAGAGATGAATTACCCCGTAAAGAAAGAAGTGAAATGGTTTACCGATGCCAGATTCGGAATGTTTATACACTGGTCTCCACTTGGTGCAATTGATCAGGAAATTGGTTGGTCGTGGGGGAATCAGGTTCCTAAAGAGAAATACATGCAAATGTGCAAAGAATGGAATCCAACCAGGTTTGACGCCAACGAATGGGTTCGTATCGCTAAGGATGCCGGAATGAAATACATTGTATTTGTACCAAAGCATCACAGTGGTTTTTCTCTTTGGGATACTAAAGCAACTGATTTCAACATTATGAATACGCCCTATGGCCAGGATATTTGTAAACAACTATCAGAAGCTTGTGAAAAACAGGGAATAGTTTTCTGTACCTATTATTCCATTGCTGATCTTCATGAAAATGACTGGCCCCACATGTATGGTGTTGATGATACGAATATTCCAAATGTAAAAGGTGGAATGGATGCCTATTTTGAGTTTGTGAAAAAACAATGTGCTGAACTGATACAAAAATACCACACCAAAAATTTCTGGTTCGATGGGTTCTGGCATCCCGAATGGTATAGTAATCCCAAATACAGAACTGAACTTTCTGCGTATTTAAAAAATCTGGATGCCAATCTCATTATGTCCCGCTTGCAAATGCCGTCCAAACCTGTTGGAGGGATGTGGGATGATGGCTGGGATTTTGAGAAAAATGTAGGCGATTACCATAGCCGTGAAGACCACGGAGGAAAAGAATGGGAAAATTTGTATTACAAAGGAACCTGGGAATTTTGTTCGAGCGTAGCCTATCCTAATTATTCCTATAATTCCAAATTGAAATATAAAACCGGAAAGGAAATGATTCAAACCATGGTTAAGATTGCCGGAAGAAATGGAAATTACCTGCTGGATATGGCGCCATGCCCCGATGGGAGTATTGAGGAATCACAGAAAAAATTGTTTGCCCAAATTGGTAGTTGGACCAAAATCTATGGCGAAAGTGTTTATGGAACCGAAGGTGGCCCATATTTACCTTCAAAGGGCGATTTTGCGAGCACCAGAAAAGGCAATAAGATATACCTGCACCTTTTAAGCGGACAGGCATCAATCACGCTTCCGGCATTTGAAAACAAAATTGTTTCGGCAAAAATATTCCAGACTTCAACGAAGGTTAACTTTAAAAAAGAAAATGGTAAATTCATTTTTCCCGTTCCTGCCGATTACAAGAATGAGAATGATGTGATTATTGAATTAACCATAAAAGGTTCTACTGCTGATATGGCTTTGATAAAATCTGTTGTCGATTAACAAAAACAGAGGAGATAAAAGCACTTGTAAGGATTTGAAAAGTTCAAGTCAAAAATTAATGATTGGAAATAATTACTTGAAATCCAGAAAGATGAGAAAATATTTTATTGCTGTTTTGATAGCCCTTGTTCCAATTATTGCTTTTGGTCAGGAAGAAAAGCCCCAAATAGCAGAAGGTATAATTGAACACCACGATTTATTCAATATATCAATGAAAGAGAATATTGCATGCTATAGAATCCCTTCAATTGTGACTGCACCAAACGGCGATTTAATTGCAGCCATCGATGAACGTGTTCCAAATGGCAACGACTTAAATCAGAACAATGACATTAACATTGTGGTACGCCGAAGTGCAGACAATGGGAAAACATGGTCAGCAATTGAAAGGATTGTCGATTTTCCTTTAGGCAAATCCGGATCCGATCCGTCTATGATTGTTGATGATGTAACCAAAGAAATCTTTCTGTTCTACAATTTTATGGATTTGGATAACGAGAAAAACGCTTATTACCTGCACTATGTTAAAAGTGCCGACAATGGAAAAACCTGGAGCAAACCTGTTGATATTACTTCTCAAATTGCAAAGCCGGAGTGGAAAAACGATTTTAAATTTATCACCTCTGGCACTGGAATTTTCACCCGCACCGGCAAACTGTTACATTGTTTGGTAAACCTCAATCGCGGATTGTATGTGTTTGGAAGTAACGACCACGGAAAATCATGGTATTTTATCGACACTCCTATAAAACCTGCAGACGAATCAAAGATTGTGGAACTGGTTGACGGAAGCTGGATGATTAATAGCCGTGTCAATGATAAAAAGGGCGTACGTTATGTGCATGTTTCTGTTGATGAAGGAAAAACATGGGAATCACGCCCTGAGTCTGCACTGATCGACCCCGGTTGTAATGGCAGCATCATTCGTTACACCTCAATCAATGATGGTTACAAAAAGAACCGGCTGCTTTTTTCAAATGCCAAAATGGGAAAAGGACGTAAAAACATGACGGTTAGAATTAGCTACGATGAAGGTAAAACCTGGAGCGAAGGCAAAACAATTTATCCTGGAAGTTCGGCTTATTCATCCTTAACAATTCTTAAAAATGGAGATATTGGACTATTCTTCGAAAAAGAGGAATACACCGAAAATCCATTTCTTAGTTTCTCTTTGAAGTGGTTAACTGATGGCAATGACAAGTATAAAAAACCAAAAATTAAAAACTGAAATTACTGAATATAAACAGCATGAAATTAAAATTATTATTACTCATTTTACCTTTTGTATGCTTGTTTGCAACCGCGCAGAACAATTCTACAACTTTCAAGGAATACAAAAAAGTGTTTACGACATATCCCTTTTCTGATCCGGATCCTATTCCTAAACCAGACACAAAAATCTTTCCCTATTACCGATTTGACGGTTTTACAGATAAGC
>CAIPKZ010000158.1 GCA_903865775.1 uncultured Prolixibacteraceae bacterium
AACCCGCCTTTTGGGATGTTAATGTACTTTTCCGAAAACTCGATGCCAGTGGCATGTACGTTTTGGGTAAGCAATAAATCAAATTGTGCCATTTGTTTAGGTTTTAGGGGTTAGAATTGGGGGATTATTCGAGATTATAGAGTTGAAATGGGATTTTGATTTGTTCGGTCGGGTTATCTAAAGCGAATTTAATGAGGGCAAGCAATGATTCCTGGTTCAGGATAATTCCGCAGAAATACCCTTCGTTCGTACAATGATCCGTAACATGGGTGCGGGTATCCTCAATGTTTTGGAGTTCATCAAGCTGGGCTTGCTCGGCAGTTTGCTGAGCGGCCAAAACTTCCTGTTCGGCATCAAGCACGGCTTGATGGGCATCGATAACGGTCTGTTTTGCCTTTACTTCGGCTTCGAGTCGCAAAGCTTCTGCTTGCTGGAATTTGGTTTGTGCATCAACTTGAAGCTGGACGATTTTTGTCTTTTTTGTTTTTTTGATTTCGCTGTTTGTTTCCATGTGGGTTATGTTTGGTGTAAAGATGTGCGTTTCCAGATGGCATTTCCGGCAGTGCCTGTTTTTACGCAAAGGAATAGGTAGTCGTCAGACAGTGACATTTCGCCAAATTTCCCGGCATGTATGGCAGAAGATTTTTCACCTTCGGGGATAAGCCCGGAAACGAAAACTATTCCTCCGGTTTCGGGATCGGTCCCCAGTATTTTGCCTCGGTTTTCCGGTTCGACCGGGTTGTGATCATCAATGGAATTGATGTCGTGCAGCCGGGCATGGATAGCGGTTGGATTGATTGAAGCACCAATACAAATAACCTGTTTACTGTTTCCATTGATGCGGAGTGCGTAAAACAATCCATCCACGCGGTTATACCCCATACCGGTATCCGTTGTGAGCAACTGGCTCACGGTAGGGATTTTACCTGCCACATTGGATAGTTGGATTACGCTCATTCGTGCTCGGAGTATTCGTTGTAGGCGTACTCATATTCTAGTTCGGCATTGAAAATGAGATCGCCGGTATGCGCCACAGGCAGTTCGGCATCCCTGAAAACAATGGGGTGCATGGCACCGGCAATGAGTTCAAAAGTCTCAATGGACTCCAGCAATTCAGAAAGCCAAAGGATTTGTTCTTTCCCCAAAAACCCGGTGTTTGTTTTTACGATGTCGGATCTTGTTATTTTCCAGTTCAGTTTATCCTGAAGGGTTTTGCCATCGGTTACAGCAGATTCGGATTTGATGATGGTATCCTGTTGGTTTGAACCTGTACAAAGCAGGTATTCATATAGGCCAAAAGGATTTTTGAAAACAAGTATTCGGGGCTTTTCGTAATAGGAAAAGTCAACGGAATAGGCATAAAACAGGCTTATGGGTTCGCTATGGTTGGCAGGGCCGTAATTTACAGAAACGATGTAGCCGGTGAGGGATTTATCGGGGTATTGTGCCGCGAGGGCTTCAATACCTAATTGAGAGTAGCCGGTGGGGAAGTAAACCAGTTTCAGATATAGGACGTTTGGGACGGTGAAGACTGCACCACGGTTTGAGGTGGTACCATCGGTAAAAACAAGGGAAAGGTTTAGGGTAATATCAATGGCCGTGAGCGAAAAAACCTGCAGGTAATTCAAACACTCGATTTGTGTTGGCAGCACCCTTTTATTTTCCGTAGTTGGCCACCAGGAGAGGCAGGATTTTGAGGTTTTTAGGTAAGCAAGCAGGTTGGCATATTGGTAGTAAAAGGTTTTCCGTTTTGCTTTTGGGATGTAAGCATCCAAGAGCAAGAATCCGTCCGTTTCCAGCGGTAGCCTGTTTTCGGGAGGGTTGCCCACAATTTCCTGAAAAATGAAAGAAACTGTTTTTGGCACTTCGGAATAGGCTTGCGGGAGGCTTCCAGTTTTACCTTTTTGTGTAACGAGGTTTTTCAGGTAATCCGACAAATCGAAGGAAGCATTTTGGGAAGCATCCGACTGAACGCTGTCCCCTCCTATCCCATACACTGCGCCCAGGATGCGAAGGGGCGTTCCCGTTTCGCTGCTATGCACAGAAAAAGTAACCGGTTGGTTGGCCAATATCAGTTCGGCAGGTTTTTGTAGGATTGTGAGGGACATGGTGCAAAAGTGGGTTATGAAGGGGGATTTGGAAAGGACAAAGTTTTTTTTGATAGGCTGTTAGGTTGTTAGACTGTTAGGCTGTTAGGGTAGCCCTAAATCCTAACCACCAAACCCTAACCCCTACATTTCAGTTGCTGATTCTAATTGTGATTTGTTTTTCTGTATTTTTTCAAGGTCGAACAAAGACCAGTTGCCACGGATGCCATTTTTCCGTATCTGTTTCATTTCCTGTGTAAATTCTTTCATGGCTTCAAATAATTCAGGAGGGAAAGTTATGGTTGAACTTGGTTGTAGATTCAATTGTTCTTGGCTTGCTGTTATTGGGTTTTGGGTATATCCACCGGAAGAGAAAAATCTGCTACCCGTTCCCAGCAGAATCGGGTTTAAGGTTGGCAGGGATTTGTTTAGCCTGGCCATTTCGATGGTGTCTAGAAATGGGCGCAGCTTTGGATTATTTACTCCGGCTGCAGGGATAACATACTCGTTGGCATGTACGATGCCTACTGCTTTGTTGTTGTTGGAATCCGCTTGAGTGTAACCTCCTTCGAGAAATTCAGGTGCTTTTTGGGATGAAACTATGGCAATAGAAGCTGCACCGGCGATACCGGCAGCTACCATAAGCGGGATATTGGGGGCTGCTTTTATCACAGCAAGGGCGGCAGAAACAATGGCCTGAATCACATCCGCTTGGTGCTGTTTTTTCCATGCAGCCGCTTTCAAGGCTTTTTCCTTTGCCAAATATTTTGCGTTGATGGCATCTTTTTG
>CAIPKZ010000159.1 GCA_903865775.1 uncultured Prolixibacteraceae bacterium
CAGAGTGGCTGGTTCTGAATCGCCCATAGGTGGCTGGTTTTGATCCGCGCGGTGACAGTGATATCAGCATCGCGCCTGGAAAAACCTTCCGGCCGGCCAAATTGAACCTGATGAAATCCTATTCGGGGAACAAATCCATGGCTTCGAAAGACCAAAAGGATGCGTTGTCGTTCATGAAACAAAAACTGGATTCGGCCAAATGGTTTATCGATGCCATTCGTCAACGACAGCAAACTCTGATGGTGACCATGTCGGAAATCATCAAATTTCAGAAAGAGTTTTTTGAAGAGGGCGATGAAACCAAACTGCGGCCAATGATTCTGAAGGACATTGCCGACATTACCGGGCTTGACATTTCAACCATTTCGCGCGTATCGAACAGTAAATACATACAGACACATTTCGGAATCTATCCGCTGAAATATTTCTTTTCAGAAGGGATGCAGACCGATACCGGTGAGGAAGTTTCCACGCGTGAAATCAAGAAAATACTTCAGGAATGCATTGCCAATGAAAACAAACGACATCCGGTAACCGACGAAAAGCTTGCTGAAATCCTGAAGGAAAAATCATATGTTGTGGCACGAAGAACTGTTGCTAAATACCGTGAACAACTGGCCATTCCGGTAGCCCGAATGAGAAAAGAACTGTAGAAATGAATTCAGATTAACGATTAATGATTAACGATCAACGATCGTATAAAGGCAGAATCGGCAATCGTTAATCATTAATCGTTGATCATAAATTTAACTTCATGAATTCCAATAAAATACTAACTGTAACTTCAAAAGCCGCTTCCATTATCTTTCATCCATTGCTGATCCCAACCCTGGGATTTTTGCTGCTTTTTAATTCCGATTTCTATTTTGCACTGCTCCCCTGGAACGTGAAAAGATTTCTACTGCTGGTCGTCTTGGTATCGACCTGCGTACTTCCTGCAATCAGCATACTGCTTTTAGCATATAACCGAAAGATCGATCTGAATATGGATAAAACTTCGGACCGGATTTTACCGCTGATACTGAGTTCCATTTTCTATTACATTGGTTATCTCATTATCCGGAAACTTCCCATTTTTCCTGTTTTCAATTTCTTTCTGATCGCCTCCATTCTGGTTCAAATCGCGTTACTTATTATTACCATGCGTTGGAAAATCAGTGCACATTCGGCTGCTATAGGTGGGCTTCTTGGCGGATTCTTCGCACTGTCATTTCGATTGAATGAAAATCCTGTGCTTATCCTGATCGCACTCATTCTCATTTCCGGAGTCGTAAGTACAGCACGACTAATCCTCAGAAAACATACCAGTTTGCAGGTTTATTCCGGGTATCTCCTTGGATTCCTGATCATGAATCTGGTAATTCTTTTCGTTTAAAGCCTGAAGCCAAACCCAAACCCTGAAGCCTCCCCCAACCCCCTCCAAAAGAGGGGGCTTTTTGATTCAGTATTCTGAGTTTATTGCTTTGACATTTTGTTGTGGTTTAAAACTACTTTCCTTCTTCATCATGACGAATGTAGCATGATTTAATTCTGCAAGAATGCCGAAAAAGGCGATTTTTAAGCCCTCCCCCTCGGGGAGGGTTTGGGTGGGGCCTCAGTCTTTCAACCCGTTTCGTTTAAGCAATGCCGCAGTAGTTGCTTCCTGTCCGCGGAATGCCCGATAAAGAATTGCAGGATGCTCACTTCCTCCTTTTTCCAGAATGTTTTTTCGGAACGAATCCGCAGTTTCCCGGTTAAATATTCCTTTCTCCTGAAACACGGAAAATGCATCTGCATCGAGCACTTCAGCCCATTTGTAGCTGTAATATCCTGCATCATATCCTCCTGAAAAAATATGCGAAAACGAGGTGCTTTGCATGCTTCCGTCAACGGGTTCAAACAAGTCGGTTGAGGAAATGGCCTCCATTTCAAATTCCTTCAAATCACCTGAAACCGGAATTTCACGGTTGTAATATGCCATATCCAGCAAGGCGAAACTGATTTGTCGCTCCATCATATAGGCTGCCTGAAAATTCTGGGCTTTTTGTATTTTTTGAATCAGCTCTTCGGGTAACTTTTCTCCGGTTTGGTAATGAACGGCAAACTGATCGAGCCACTCTTTTTCGTAGGCCCAGTTCTCGTGAATTTGCGACGGAAGTTCAACAAAGTCCCAGTACACATTGGTTCCTGAAGTTCCGGGAAACTGACATTGCGACAACATCCCATGCAATCCGTGCCCAAACTCATGCAGGAAAGTGGTCACCTCGTCGAACGTAAGCATTGACGGTGAATTTTCGGTAGGTTTCGAGAAGTTGGTTACCAGCGAAATATGTGGCCGGATCGGATTTCTGTTTACATTCGACTGCGAGCGGTAATCGGTCATCCAGGCACCGGAGCGCTTGCTTTCACGCGGGAAAAAATCGAGGTATAAAACGGCAATAAACTCGTTTTCTTCATTATACACTTCGTAGGCCGTCACGTCCGGATGATAAACTTCGATGTTTGTATTTTCTTTTAGCTGCAATCCGTAAAGTTTCCGGGCCAGCGAAAAAACACCGTCAATCACTTTTTCGAGTTGCAGATACGGTTTTACCTCTTCATCGGTATAATTATACCGTTCCGATTTCAGCTTTTCAGAATAATATGCCCAGTCCCAGCGCTGTATCCGACCTGAAAAACCTGTTCTTTCTGCAAATTCCTGTATTTCTGCAAATTCCTTTTCAGCAAAAGGTTTCGATTTCAGGTGTAGATCACCCAAAAACTGTATGACCTTTTCGGGTGTTTCGGCCATACGCTCCTGAAGTTTATATTCTGCGTGCGTGCGGAAACCCAATAAGTGCGCTTTCTCAATCTTCAAATCCACAATCCTCCGGATAAGGTCTTTGTTGTCATTATCATTTCCATGATTTGCCCGCGAGCTTGACGCCCTGAAAATCTGTTCACGAAGCATACGGTTATCAGCATATTTCAGAAAAGGCACATAACTCGGAAATTGCAAATTAAACAGCCATCCTTCCTTGCCTTTCGACTGTGCTGTTTGAGCAGCCATTTCGATAATCGATTCCGGAAGTCCGCTCAAATCCTTTTCATCTGCAATCAGCAATTCGTAGGCATTGGTTTCTGCCAGTACATTTTGCTGATATTTCAGCCCGAGTTGCGACAATTCTTTGGTGATTTCGCGGTATTTGGCCTTGTCTCCTTCATTCAGGTTGGCACCACTGCGCACAAACCGTCGGTACGTTTTTTCGAGCAAAGTGGATTCTTCCGCATTCAACAGCAGGTTTTCCCGATGATCGTGAACGGTTTTTATCCGGTCAAAAAGTTGCTTATTCAGGGTGATATCGTTCCCAAAATCCGAAAGTTTGGGCGACACTTCCTGAGCGATATTCTGCATTTCGTCGCTGGTATCAGCCGAATTCAAATTGAAAAAAATACCTTGAATGCGATTGAGTCGTTCGCCAGCCAAATCAAGTGCAACTATGGTATTGGCAAAATCAGGAGTAGCGGGATTGTCAATGATTTCCTGAACTTCTTTTTTTGCCTCTTCGATTGCAGCATCAAATGCCGGAAGGTAATGTTCAATTTTAATCGAAGTGAAAGGTGCCGTCTGGTGAATCCCGGAAAATGGTTGAAGTAAGGGATTGGAAGCCTGAAGCCTCCCCCAAACCCCCTCCAAAAGAGGGGGCTTTGTGATCCGGGCATCGTTGTTTTTTGCTTTAGTATTTTTTTTCATCGTGTTAATTTTGCTTGTTTAAATTTAATAGAAATGTTGAGCCTGCCGATTTTTAAGTCCTCCCCTTCGGGGAGGGTTTGGGTGGGGCTTCAGGGTTTGGGTGGGGCTTTTGGTTTCTTCTCTACCGACCAGCCAAACTTGCCAATCGGGTCGCCCATTTTAAAATAATGACCGTGCGAATAGATCAGCGGGTTGGCCTTTTTCAGGCTGAAAGCTCCGGTTACCGGATCAATGTAGCGATCGTCGGCAATCACATTCACTACTTCTGAAATAAACATGTGATGAACGCCCAGTTCGATTATCTGTTTCACCTTGCATTCGATACTGATAGGCGCTTCGGCCAGAATTGGCGCTTTCACGATGCTTGCCGGTGCCGGAGTCAATCCCATTTCCTTCCATTTATTGTATTTTCTGCCTGAACGACAACCACACCAATCGGTTGCCCGGGCCAATTCTTCGGTAGTCAGGTTAATTACATATTCGCCTGTTCGTTTGATGATTTCATAGGAATGCCGGCCGGGACGAACCGAAATATAACACATGGGCGGGTCGCTGCTGATGGTGCCAGTCCAGGCAATTGTAATTAAGTTATATTCTTCGGGAGTTTCGCCACAGGTAACCAGTACCGCCGGAAGCGGATAGATCATGGTTCCGGGTTTCCA
Source organism: uncultured Prolixibacteraceae bacterium (assembly GCA_903865775.1). Classification (GTDB taxonomy): domain Bacteria; phylum Bacteroidota; class Bacteroidia; order Bacteroidales; family Prolixibacteraceae; genus Aquipluma. The sequence continues at coordinate 4,375 of CAIPKZ010000159.1, forward strand.
ATTGATTTTTGCCATAATATCAGTTGTGATAAAGCTATTCTTTCGGCAAAAATAACAAAACTCTCATTGGTATTCGGATTTGATTTCACTGATTGGCATACCGGAAGGAGGACCGAATCAGCACTTTTTGAGAATCGAAATTAAACTCAATCGGATTGTTTCAGAACAGGTGTGGTATCAATATTAAAAAAAATACATAAATTGCTAAAAAAAATTTAAGCTTATGAAACAAATTGGATTGGTTTTACTACTCAGCCTGATGATTTCTCAGGCCTTTGCACAGGATGCAAAAAAAATCGCCGGTATCTGGTGGAATGACAAGAAGACTTCGAAAATTGAAGTCAAGGAAGAAAACGGAAAGTATATCGGAACCGTAATCTACATTAATCCGGAAAAATATGTGAAAGGTGAGCCTGAAAAGGACTACAATAATCCGGATGTCAAATTACAATCCAGGTCCAGGCTTGGATTACAGATTCTGAGCGGATTGAAATATGTTGCTGCCGACAAGGAATGGCAGGGTGGCAGTATTTATGATCCGGACAATGGTAAAACGTACGACTGTTTTTCCTGGTTCGAAGAAGATCCTAATGTACTGAAGCTTAAAGGATATGTGGCCGGTATCAAATGGATGGGAAGATCAACTACCTGGACACGGACGACGAAATAAGAAGGAAGCCCCGAAGCCCCTCCCAAACCCTCCCCGAATCCCCGAAGGGGAGGGCTTAAAAATCGCCAGGTCCAACATTTCTGCCTGATTTAAACAGGCAAAATTAACACAAGGAGAAAAATAATAAAAGCAAAAATTTAGGATGCCCGGA
>CAIPKZ010000160.1 GCA_903865775.1 uncultured Prolixibacteraceae bacterium
AGGCAACTGGATATTGTCGTAAATGGTGTCTCTGACTTCGGTATGTTTAATTTCCTCAATCATGGCCGGGCGATATATTTCACCTTTTTTTGCAGGTATATCGGCAAAGTATTTTTCGGCCATTTTTTTTGCATCAACAAAACTGATATCGCCTGCCAACACGAGGACAGCATTATTCGGGACATAAAAAGAATCGTAGAATTTTTTGAATTCTTCGTCTTTGGCGGCCCTGATATGATCGGCATTACCAATTATTGACCATCTGTACGGATGATTAATATATGCCCTTTTTAATGTTTCCTCTATAAATGTTCCGTATGGGCGGTTATCAACAGTCTGTTTTTTCTCTTCAATGACCACTCCCTTTTGTGTGGCAATACCGATCGAATCAACCCGGGCATGAAGCATACGTTCCGATTCGAGCCAAAGTCCGAGTTCCAGCTGGTTCGATGGGAGAATTTCGAAATAATAAGTTCTGTCGTTGCTTGTATTGGCATTGAGGGTACCACCTGCGCTCTCAACAATTTTATCGTACTGAAAGCGTTCGATGTTTTTGGTACCTTCAAACATCAGGTGTTCAAAAAAGTGTGCAAATCCGGTCCGGTCGGCTTGTTCATTTTTTGATCCTACATGGTACATAACTGATACTGCAACGATTGGCACAGAATGGTCTTCGTGCACGATTACGTGCAATCCGTTTGCGAGGTCAAACTCTTTAAACCCGATGTCGGTTGCCAGAGATGTTTTCCCAAATGCAACCACAAAGAATGCAATTCCTAAAGTCAAGATTTTTTTCATGGTAAACTACATTATTAAGTATTTAAAAATTTGCTTTTCAGTCAGTCAATTTATCATTGAATAGGAAGAGTCCTGAAATGACGATTCTGTTCCTTAAGCCATATAGGTATTGATGAATCAGATAGAATTACTAATATATGAAATGTTCGTGAAAAAAAAATACCGGGAAACCCCGGCACTTCACATATTTATTTATGAGCACAAAACTTATTTGACAATCGGATTTTCAGGAACTGAGACCCATTCAGCATAGGAACCGGCATAGTACTGAACATTCCGGAATCCTGCAATTTCTTTGAAGGCAACATACATAACTGATGCTTTAACGCCTGAATTGCAATATACTACAATGGGCTTTTCCGTAGCAGCACCGAATTTGGCCGCAGCCGCAATAATCTCATCTTTTGATTTGTAAGCTCCGGTTGCTGTCAACACTTCCTTGTAATTCATCCAAACAGCTCCGGGAATGTGGCCTCTACTTTTCCTGGCGGAATCAACACCATCGAATTCGTCTTTTTCGCGGCCATCAAGCAAAAGGGTTCCTTCGGCCATTTTTTGAACATCAGCCATTGCCAAACTTTTATAAGAACTTTCTGATAATATAAAAGTGGTAGCTTTTCCGATTGAAGGTGTTGCAGTAAGCTGAATTCCGGTGGCAGCCAACTCAGCGGTATTGAAATGCAGGATATATACATCCTGAGCTCCAAGCGATTTCAGGATCCACCACACACGGCTGTTGTGTTTATTCGAACCATCGTCGTAAACAACAATTTTACTTTTGTCTGAAATGCCTTTATTCCCAAGGAGGTTGACTAATTCTTCATTCGGTTTTAGCTGGCCTTCAACCGCTCCGGTCTTGTACAAATCTTTAAAATACAAATTAATAGCACCCTGTATATGTTGTCTGGCGTATACTTCGGGAGTATTCACATCAATCACCACCAGACTTTTACTGGTTTTCACTTCAACAGCAAAATCTGTGGCTGAAATAAGCGGACGCTGTGCAAACGATTGTAGATTTAACACAGCAATGAAGAAGACAAATAGTTTCTTAAACATGGATTTAGTATAGTTGGTTCTGAATTGAAAATAGGATTAAAAAACTGGACGAAGATAATGGCATTATCAGAAAAATAGCATTTGATTTAATCGAGATAAAAACTAATTTCGAAAAAAATAAACTGATCCGGCGCAACTATTTTTATGACGGAATAAATTTTTACTTTCCAATGATTCAATTAAATGATGCAAAAGGGATAAGTCATTGTACTGTTTTCGATTCTGAAACAAGCTGGTATGACTTGCTTACCGACGACGAAAAAATAGTAATCAATGAGAATTCGGTTAGTATTACCTTCAAAAAGGGAGAAACTGTATGTAAGCGTGGGGCCTTTGCCTCACACATCTATTTTCTGGAAGACGGTTTGGTAAAGGTCTACCTAGAAGAAAAGAATAAGAATCTCATACTTATGCTCGCCATAAAAAACAATCTTTTGGGAATGGCCGCTATTTTTGATGGGAATAATAAACTGCCATACTCGATTACCACCTACACTGATTCGATTGTCAGAATGATTGACATCAATATTTTCAGGCAACTGTTAAAACAAAATTCTGCATTCTCTTATCATGTGATTAACCTGCTGAATGAAAAAACAGCTCAGATATATGGTCGGTTTTTCTCGTTGACGCAGAAGCAATTGCATGGCCGTCTGGCTGATATACTACTTTGTTTATCGAACCGTATATTTAAAAGTACTTCGTTTGAATTACCTCTGTCGCGCGCCGACCTGGGTGACTTAACAGGTATGTCTACCGAAAGTATTATCCGGATGATGAAAGAATTTAAGGATGACGGACTAATCGGTATGCATTGCAAAAACATTGAATTGCTGGATATTGCACGATTGGAACGGATCAGCGAGTTTGGCTGATATTCCTGAAATCTTCGGGAGAATTAATGTTCGAAAACAATTCCGGAGTGTAGAAACTCAAATTTGAATCTGCCTCAACCAACTGATGTGAGGCAGCCTGAATACATTCATTCAACCTGAAATTACCCTTTTCAACGAATTCCTTCAGAATTTCAAGCGAGGATTTCATGTAGATTCCACACAAAGGTTCGATAAAATGATTCCCATGTATCGGCACTGAAATATCATGATTTCCGGAATTTTCAAGCAAGTGTTCGAGCATCCCGGTGCTCATCAGAGGCATGTCGCACGACAAAACGATATTGACATCTGTTTCCGAACGTTTGAGACAGGAATAAATGCCGATCATAGGAGCCCGTTCCGGTAATTCGTCGGGCCATACTTCGCAGCCTGTAAAATCGTAAATGAAGTTATTCGAACTGACGATAACCTTGCTGCATAAGGGCTTTAGGGCATTAATCGCATATTCGATCATCGTTTTTCCTTTCAGACTCATCAGCGATTTATCAGAACCCATGCGACTGCTTCGACCTCCTGCCAATACAATTCCGGTAATTGATTTAGTGTTCATCGATCGCATATAGCATCCGGAACGAATGTTCCACAGTTTTAAAAATTTCGCCGGCATATTCTTTTACCGCCTTCGGATTTCCTGGAAGTGCGTAAATCAAGGTCTTTCCGGCCACTCCAGCGATACTTCGGCTTATCAGGGCATTCGGAAATTCCATGCCATATTTTACACGAATCATTTCCATGATGCCGGGAATTTCCTTGTCGAGTATTGATTTCACCACATCCGGAGTGATGTCGCGAGGTCCGATCCCGGTACCTCCCGTGGTGAAAATAATATCGGTATTCTTGCCGATTAACTCCTTCAGCAGATCTTTAAGTTGTTCCTCGTTGTCAGGAATAATGGTGTTTTCAATTTCAACATGCCGGCCATTTCCAATGAAAAACTCTTCGGTTATTTTTTTCAGCAAAGGACCGCTTTTGTCTTCATAAATGCCCTGGCTGGCGCGGTCGCTGAGGGTTATCACGTGAACCTTTATGATCTTTGGATGATATTCCAGAATGTCTCCGGACTGAAGTTCCCCACCAGAAAGTACCCGGCAGAAAACACCTTCTTTGGGCATCACACAATTTCCGATTTCCTGCATGATGGCACAGTTGTTTCCATGACATTTTTTTCCAATCTGAGTAAGCTCAAGCAGAATTTTTCCGGAGCTGAGCCGGTCGAAAGGTTTCATCCGGAAGAGCGGAAAGCCTTCGGTAGTAATGTTTTCAGCAAATTCACCGTATCGAAGTTCTCGGCCGTCCGGGGATTCCATCTTTTCAAAACTCTCTTTCCCGAGCAAACTCACCTGTCGGTGCCAGTTGCCTGAATGGGCGTCGCCTGAAACACCAATGTCAGAAAGGATTATCCGATCCACTGGAATCTTAATCGTTCCCTTTTTTTCGGAAATATTCACCGACAGTACTTTTATCTTTTGCATATCATCCGGGGATATTTGTTTTTGTTTTTTCAATCAGTTGTATGTTCCCGATAAGCATTGTTTTGTCAACGGCTTTGCACATGTCATAAATGGCGAGAAGTCCCACACTGACAGCAGTCAGGGCTTCCATTTCGACACCGGTTATTCCTGTGCACCGCACTTCACTGGTAATTGTCACCCCGGTTTCATCCGGAATTGCCTTGACCAGAATCTTGTTCAAAACGATGTTATGGCAAAGCGGAATGAGTTCCGCCGTGCGTTTGGCTGCCTGAATTCCGGCTATCTCGGCAACGACCAGCACATCGCCCTTTTTAATCAGGTTCTGATCGATAAGTTGCAAGGTTTCAGGCGAAAGTTGGATGTGCCCTGAGGCTTTGGCCACACGCAATTGAATTTCCTTATCTCCAACGTCCACCATGCGGGCATTTCCCTCTGAATCGGTATGAGTTAATCGGATCATCGTATTATCCTCCTATGTTATAAAAATTTCCTTTTCGGTTGTGACAACCGTTTAAAGGTTTGCAATTTAAAGCTTCAAGCAATGCTTTTTCGGCACCCAATTCGCGGACCGAAAATTCCTGTTCGTCAAATAAACAAGGTTTTACCATTCCATTGGCTGTCAATCTCAGCCGGTTGCAAATGCTGCAATCTCCACCCTTTCCACCTTCGACTACCGAAAATTCGCCGGTTTCGAGGTTCATCTGTTGAATAAACCTCACCTGCAGCCCATTCATCCGGCCAAACTCTTTAACTTCCAGAGCATCTTCTTCATTGGATGATTTGAACACCACACAATTGATTTTGACAGGTTCCAACCCTGCATCCTTGGCCGCTTTGATGCCTTTCAATACACTGGTTAGATCGCCTCCCCGGGTAATTTCACTGAATTTCACCGGATCCAATGTATCGAGACTGATGTTCACCCGTCGCAAACCTGCATCTTTCAGGGGCTGGGCGAATTCTTCCAGAAAAATTCCGTTGGTGGTCATTGAAAGGTCGTTGACACCACTGATGGAAGCCATCTGCGAAACCAATGTCACAATATCTTTGCGAACCAATGGCTCTCCACCGGTTATCCGGAATTTATTGATGCCCAGACTGACTGCAACCCTCACCACTTCGGTAATCTCTTCAAACGAAAGAATATCCTTGTGATCCATTTGCTTAACCCCACCGGCGGGCATGCAATACTGGCAGCGAAGGTTACAGCGGTCGGTTACTGAAATCCTCAGGTAATTGATATGTCGGTTAAAGCGATCGTACACAGACTATTTCTCCTTTTCTGATAGTTAAAATTCCTTGTGGAATTTCCATAATTCCATGTGCCTTGGTGTAGGCATGTATATGGGCCGAACCATGGTATTCGATGGGAATTACGGTTCCGTCACTGGTCAGGCTAACCGGTACAAAAAACAATTGGTCGGCTTTCTTGCGGAAATAATCTTTTTCAAGCGGCAGATGCAGAATGGTTTCTCCGGAAGTTTTGCCCATCAGCGTATTCAAAAATGGTTTGACCAAAACCTCAAACTGAACAAAGGACGAAACCGGATTTCCTGGCATTCCGAAAACAAAATGGCCGGTCCTTTCGCCAAACAGAAGGTGTTTCCCGGGTTTTACATCCATGCCATGTACGCGTGTATTAACGTCCAGTTGTTTCAGTATTTTTGGAACAAAATCGAAATCGCCCACCGAAACTCCTCCTGAAATAAGAATGACGTCGTATTTTTTCAGAGCTGATTCCAGAACTTCTTTTAACAAAATCTCATGGTCAGGAACGATTCCGAGATATTCCGGAGTAATTCCCATTTGCTGAGCCTGAGCCATGAGTTGGTAGCTGTTACTGTTCCGGATTTTCGACATTCCGGGAATTTCGCCGGGCTCTACCAACTCGTCACCAGTTGAAAAAACAGCTACCGATGGCAAATTATAAACCAACGGAAATGCGCAGCCTACCGAAGCAAGTATGGCAATGTGTGCCGGAGAAATATTGCCACCTTTTCGGATTACCAAATCGCCGGCTTTGACGTCTTCACCAGTATAACAGATATTTGTACTGACCGACTCGCGGACACAAAGCACCTGGTCCGGACCAACTTCTTCAATATGTTCTTTCATGATAACCAGATCGGCACCTTCAGGAACCATCGCCCCGGTCATAATCCGGGCACATTGATTTTCACCTATCGTTTTAGTAGGAATGCTTCCAGCCGGAATTTCTTCGATAATCCGCAATGGATTTCTGATGTCCGATTTCCGGCAGGCATATCCATCCATCGCCGATTTATTAAACGGCGGCATCGAGATATCTGAGAATACATCTTCGGCAAGTGTCCGGTTCAGGGCATGGGATAAATCAAGCCGGCGAGTGCCCAGTTTTATTGCATACCTTTTAATTATCTCAAGTCCATCGCTGAATGAAATCAGTGTTTTAGTTTCCATTGCTTATCTTTAATTACAATCATATTCAGATCAAAATCAATTTTTTCTCCATCAAATGTAATCACCCGGTCGGCAATTAATTTCAGTTTTTCCGAATTTGGTTTGATCATTTCACCGTCAGTTTTATTCATCATGAAAAACAATCCCGGAACCACGAAGTGACGCAATCCACCTGATTCGCAAACGAGTAATGAATCTGTAGGAATGATCTTTTCGATTTCCTGAAATGCGTTCTCCAAATGTTCGTCTTTGGCCATCACAAAATAAGATTGCCGGGCACCTGCCTGAAGCATCAGTGAACTGTCCTTCCCGGTTGTGGCATCGGTTTCTTCAGCAATATAGAGACCGGCCCTGTCAACTATGACCTTTCCGCTTTCAATATTCTTGTGAAAGTGAGGTGTAATCTTCAGTGAAATGATCGGATAGTTCAACCCGAATTTCCGTAGGATATTACAGGCAAAAGTTGTTTTGCCTGTATTGCGCCCTGTTCCGGCTATTAATAGCAACTGATGGAATACATTGGTTTCCATACTAAAAAATAAAGAGTTTTATACTGGCCACCAGCAATACTGCGGCAAGCATGAATTTAAGCTTCTCCGGTTTTATCCTGAAACTTCCCAGATAAGAACCGGCAATTCCACCGCCAAGTCCCACGATGATCCAAATAATAATTCGTGGCTCGAGGGTCAAACCGCTGGTTGCCAGACCAAACAAACCTGAAATTGAATTCAGGAAAATGAACAAAGCTGAAGCCGCTGCCGATTCTTTTACATTGGCCCAATGAAATAAAATGATCAGCGGACTCAAAATGATTCCACCGCCAATGCCGATCATTCCGGAGAAAAGTCCAAGAACCGCACCAATAGCCAGGGCTAGAAGCCAGGGCATTTTTTCTGAAGTTTCGGTAACTGCCTTCGGAACAAACAACATGCGGGCGACAGCAAAAAGCAAAAAAATGCCGAGAATAATTTTGTAGGTTGATGGATTTATCTTCATCATGGCACCCAGATAGGCACAAGGAATAGAAGTGATTAGAAATGGGAAAATCAGTTTCCATCTGAAATACCCGGCCTTGTAATAACTGAAAAATGCGATGGCCGAAACAAAGACATTCAATGTCAACGCGGTGGATTTCATGAAAACGGGGGCAATGCCAAAAAGAGCAAGTAGAGCCAGATAGCCTGTACCTCCTCCGTGACCGACCGAGGAATACAGAAAAGCAATGACAAAAAGAGAAACAAGAAACAGATATTCCATGGTCTGAATTTTATCTTTCTCATTTCCCGAAGAAACACAGGTGCAGCCTTCATCAAATAATGAAGCGCGCGCAATGGACAGTGTTTGTATCTCCTTTCCAAATTCAGGAAAATATTCCTTCGGGAGGCAAAATCGTTTCCAATTTCACCCATCGGTTACCCTTTCGTGTGCAGGAGCAGTTAGAAAAAATAACTCGGAGAAAATCAGTACAAAAGAATCAAAAAATCAGCACATCTGAAAGAACAAACCCGAATGATTCTCATTGCTGCAAATAATTAAGGGCCTCGTCAGAAAGATTGTTCTAAAGTTTCGAAAGTAATTGCAGTGTACTATTCTAAATTTTTAAAATTTATAAAATGGGCGTCCGGTGAGTTAAAATGGTTCAATCGGTTTTATGTTACGGACAATTTTATCATGCCAGTAATATTTTAACAGGTTGTATTTCAGCCTTCTTAGAACAAAATGCTAAAAATATGAGGCGAACGTGGTTGATAGATTCTTTTTTATAACTTTAGAAGTTGTTAAAGAAAATTCTCTGCTATTCCTAAATTATTTTAACATTAATAACTTCATATTATGGCAAAAATTGTCGTATTGGGAGCCGGAATCTCTGGTCATACAGCTGCAGCATTCATCAAGAAAAAACTTGGCTCTAAACATCAGGTAGTTGTGGTAAGTCCATCGGAGTATTATCAATGGATACCTTCCAACATTTGGGTCGGAGTCGGAAAAATGACCATTGACCAGGTTCGTTTCAAACTAAAACCGGTTTACGATCGCTGGAAAATTGATTTCAAACAGGCAAAAGCTACAGCCATCTTTCCGGAAGGTGAAAATGGATTGGAAAAGCCGTTTGTAAGTATTGAATACACAGACAAAACTCGTCAGGGTGAAACCGAAAATGTTGATTACGATTACCTCGTCAATGCCACTGGTCCCAAATTAAATTTTGCGGCCACCGAAGGCCTCGGACCTGGGAAGTTCACTCATTCGGTTTGTTCCTGCGATCATGCCGTAGCATCCTGGGATGCACTGAAAACTTGCATGGACAGAATGGAGAAAGGTGAAAAGCTACGCTTCCTCATTGGCACCGGCCATCCCGGAGCAACCTGTCAGGGAGCAGCATTTGAATATGCACTCAACGTGGCTCACCAGATTAAGGCACGTGGCCTTCAGGATAAAGCTGACATTACCTGGATCTCAAACGAATACGAGTTGGGCGACTTCGGAATGGGCGGCGCGTTTATTAAACGTGGCGGCTACGTTACTCCAACTAAAGTTTTCAGTGAATCCATTTTTGCTGAATACGGCATTCGATGGATCAAACGTGCGGGAGTAACCAAAGTAGAAGAAGGAATTGCGCACTACGAAACGCTGGCTGGTGAAATGAAAACTGCAGCTTTCGATTTTGCCATGCTCATTCCCGCCTTTGCGGGTGCCGGATTAAAGGCATATAATAAAGTCGGCGAAGATATTACTACTGAATTGTTTGCTCCCAGTGGATTTATGAAAGTTGATGCTGATTATTCAGGAAAGGCTTTTGAGGACTGGTCGGTAGAGGATTGGCCTTCGACTTATCAAAGTCCGGCATATCCGAATATTTTTGCTCCGGGTATTGCATTTGCTCCACCTCATCAGATTTCGAAACCCATGAAGAGCCCGAATGGGACACTGATTACCCCGGCACCACCACGCACCGGGATGCCTTCAGGAGTAATCGGTAAAATTGTAGCGTTGAATATCGTTGAACAAATTAAAACCGGAAGAACCGATTTCAAGCACAAAGCTTCGATGGGAAAAATGGGAGCTGCCTGCGTGGTTTCTGCCGGATATGGCATGATTAAAGGCAATGCCGCGACCATGACTGTTTACCCAATTGTGCCCGACTGGGAAAAATATCCGCTTTGGGGCCGCGACCTCAACTACACGGTTGGCGAAGCCGGGTTGGCTGGTCACTGGATTAAGATCTTTCTGCACTATATGTTTATTCACAAGGCCAAAGGCTATCCTTTCTGGTGGCTGATTCCTGAATAAACCAAATAAACTGATTTTATAAACACTCAAAATATAAAAAGATGGCTAAAAATATTGTACGCGGTTATTACGATGAATCGTATCCGCCGTTACCCACAAAGGCAACCAAATTTATACGCCAAAACTTGATTTGGCAAGCCTGGCGCTTTATCGTTCTTAATCTGAAGATCATGCGCATCATTGTTGGCGGGCATTCCTGAAAGCGAATTGATGGGTTTGACCATTAAACACGAAAACCTTCCGTAAAAGTGCAGGAAGGTTTTCGTTTTTTTTATCCGGACTGTTTGGCTCCGGAAAATTTTTGATGATGCAATTCAGTACAGAACTGATCGGGAGACCAGTTCTGTGAAAAGTGATTTAGGATTTCTTTGTTTCGCTTTTCTGATCGTATTTTTTGAGAATCTTAATGATTGCGAACAAGGAAACTGCTATAAGTATCGGCCAGGTTAAAAGCCAAAGTATTTCTGTAATCATGATATTTCAGTTTAAATTAATAAAGATGTGATTCATTGTTAAGTTCCTTCATGTCAATTTTCTGGTTGTCGATTGAACGCCAGGCAACCCAGATATAGGCAATCACAAA
>CAIPKZ010000161.1 GCA_903865775.1 uncultured Prolixibacteraceae bacterium
CGCAACCCGTTCTGGCTTTTGATTAATACTTGTTCCTTAATTGTTCATGTTCAACTCAGGTATTTTCAAAACCATCCCGGTTTAGAAGTTTTAACGCAAACATATAACCCACTACAACTAGCTCGATCCTTATCGGGCTATACTTGTTTCTGATGGTGATCTAAAAAGAATAAAAACCAGAAATAAAATATCTTATTTGATATATTTTCTATATTTACCAAATGACTAATTTAATGTAAACCACTAAATCTAAAACCTTATGGATTTTAAAAAATTTATTGTAATTCCCGTATTTATTGCCGCATTGGCTGCTTCTTTTATTGTAATCGATCAGTTGCTTAATTCGTTCATGCCAATCTCTGACAAAGGAGGATTTGGTTGGGTTACCTTTCAGGCCTGGGCCATGTATTTCCTTGCCGGCGGAACTTTCAAGGGCGGAGTTCGCACATTTCTTGGTTATATAATGGGCATTATTGCTGCCGTTTCCATTATATATTTGGTTGGTATATTCAGCGCTACCGGATTCTGGGCTCTTCCACTGGCAGTTTTAATCGTGGTCATACCAATGTGTGCAGTCGAAAGAGCACCTTCATTTTTTGATTTTGTTCCTGCATTATTTGTTTCATCGGCAGTATTCTTTGCATTTGGCAAACTTTACCCGGGTTCAACGATGACTTCATCGGCAATAACCATTTTAACGTACTGCGCAATCGGAATGGTCTATGGAATTGTAACCGTTAATTTAAGAGGCTTCTACGAAAAATCAGTAGCAAAGAAAGCCTGATAAACGAACCTGAAATATACTCTCAAAACTGAAATAAACGTAAAAAAGGATGTCTTATCGGCATCCTTTTTACGTTTCAGTCCTTTACCTGATTTGAGATTTGCAGGAAAAGTGTAATTTTGGCTATAAATAATATTCAAATAATCAGAAAAGTATTAAGATGAAACCAACCCTGTTAATTTTAGCTGCTGGCATGGGGAGCCGTTTTGGCGGTCTCAAACAAGTTGAACCTGTTGGCCCAAACGGAGAAACCATCCTTGAATATTCGGTTTTTGATGCGATCAGGGCAGGATTTGGCAAAGTTGTATTTGTCATTCGTGAAAGTTTTGCAGAGGAATTTAAAGACCGCTTTGAGTCAAAACTTGCCGGAAAAATAGAGATTGAATACGTGTATCAGGAAGTTAATAAACTGCCCGAAGGTTTTGACCTTCCCGAAGGTCGGGAAAAACCCTGGGGTACCGGACATGCTGTTTTGATGGCCAAAGATGTAATTAATGAGCCGTTTGCCGCCATCAATGCCGATGATTTTTATGGAGCTGAGGCGTATCAGGTTGTTGCCAAATATTTATCTCAATCAGTATCGAGCGACAACTATGCGATGGTTGGTTATCAATTAGACAACACCTTGTCGGAATTCGGTTCCGTTTCGAGGGGAATCTGCGTTACTGACGAAAATAAGCAATTAACAAAAATCACCGAAACTCATAAAATCAGACAGGAAGAAAAGCATATATTATGCGAATCGGAAAATCAGCAAACTGTTGAGCTGACCGGAAAAGAAACCGTCTCGATGAATTTCTGGGGATTTCAGCCTTCTGTATTTGGAAACATCGAAAGCCAATTCGTTGATTTTTTAACCGCAAACATTAATCAGCCAAAATCTGAATTCTACATCCCATTTGTGGTTTTTGAAATGATAAATCAAGGACAAGCTAATGTTGAAGTATTGAAAGCTGATTCGCCCTGGTTTGGAGTAACTTATAAAGAAGATAAACCTTTTGTTGTCGAACAGATTCAAAAATTAACCGATCAGGGAATTTATCCGGAAAAGCTTTGGTAAACAGCTTTTCTATTTTAAAATCAGCTTCTCGCTTCTGATACTTTTACCAATAAAATTAGTCGCATTCTTTTCGAATACCTCTACATTTTCGGTCGTATAATATTTAACCAATCCGGATTTCGACAGTTTTTCATTCATCGCCGGATGACGGTTCAGGTATTCAACTAATTTAGCGCTTACCACTTTACCCTGTTCGAGTAATCGAACACCTTCAGGTACAAATCTTTCAATGACCGGCAAGAGCAATGGATAATGTGTGCATCCCAAAATGATCGCATCAATTTCAGGATCAGCAGCAAGCAAACTGGCGATATTCTTCGATACAAAATATTCAGCTCCGGGCGTATCAATTTCGTTGTTTTCAACCAATGGAACCCACATCGGGCATGCCTCCTGGGTTGTTTGAACTACACTTTCGCCAGCCCACTTTTTGAGTTCAATGGGATACGAATCAGAAAGAACAGTTCCTACTGTTCCAAGTATTCCAACATGACCATTTCGGGTATATTTGCCTATCGACTCTACTGCAGGCCGGATAACTCCCAAAACCCGTCGTTCCGGATCCATTTTTGTCAAATCGTTTTGCTGAATATTTCTTAATGCTTTGGCTGATGCTGTATTACAGGCAAGAATAACCAAAGGGCAACCCATTTCGAAAAGCGTTTTTACTGCCTGAAGTGTGTATTCATAGACCACCTCAAACGAGCGCGAACCGTAAGGAGCACGGGCATTATCACCCAGATAAATAAAATCGTATCCGGGAAGGTCGTTCAGGAATTCTTTCAGGATGGTTAATCCACCATATCCCGAATCGAAAACTCCAATGGGTTGAAATTTGGAAGTCATTTGAAAATCAGTTTTAACAAAAATAAAAAAAGCCATCTTCAAAAGATGGCTTTCAAAATGATTTAGCTAAACTTATTTTTTTGCAGGAGCTGGTTTATCTAATGCAGGAATTTTA
>CAIPKZ010000162.1 GCA_903865775.1 uncultured Prolixibacteraceae bacterium
ACAGCAAGGGCGGCAGAAACAATGGCCTGAATCACATCCGCTTGGTGCTGTTTTTTCCATGCAGCCGCTTTCAAGGCTTTTTCCTTTGCCAAATATTTTGCGTTGATGGCATCTTTTTGTTTTTCGGTTAGGTGTTTATTGGAGAGTTCCGCATCCCGGAGGGTATTGAGGGCAGAGAGCTTTTCGTCCAAAATGCGTTGGTTTTTATCCCGCTCGATTTGAAAAATCGTGTCGGCGATGGTTGCAGCTTGATCCACAGAATAATCCTTTATTTCGGTGTTGGACATTTCGCCAAAGCCTTTTCCTTTGTCCAAACCCAATACGCCGGTTTCTTTGGTGGTGCCGGTTTCCCTTTGCGTGGTTTCCTCTTGTTTTTTGATTTTGAGGGCGTTCAATGCTTCCTGTGCCTGTGTGGTATCGTCGCCAGAAGCTACCAGCAAATCAAGTTCGGCCTGGGCGTGGTTGATGGCAATCTGCAAGCTGTCCAAAACGTATTGGTTTTGGATTTGCAGCAATTCTTTGTTGTATTGTTTTTTCGATATTTTACCTGCGGCACGGCTTTCGGAAAGGCTTTTCAGGTTTTGTATCTGCGTTTCGCTGAGCACCTGGGCATCATGGGCCAAAACTTCATCGAGGTATTGGTTGATGTACCTATCCGTTTCGCTTTGTTCCAGTTTGTTGTATTTGGCGTTGATGGATTTTTGCTTGGCTTCTTTTTGTTTTCCGGTTTCTGTTATCCCTGCAAGTTCTAGTTCGCGGTTGTTGTTTATTTGTTGCAACAGCAGGGAATTTTCCTGTTCCGAACCTTTGGCAGCGGCTTCCAATTGAAGGTCGATCAGTTCTTTTTCAAATTTCAGGATGTTGGTTTTCTCGTTATCCTGAATGACTTGTTTATCTGAGGTATATTTTATCCCCAAATTTTTCAATGTTTTATTGAGGGTTATTTTTTCCTTTTTGGTAAGGTCCGTATTGGTTTTGAGGTTATGTTCGATTTCCTTTTTTTCATCAAAATATTTTTGTTTTAGTTCTGCCAATTCTTTGGCTGTACCTTCTTTCATAAGGTCGATCACACTTTGGTTGTATTGTTTTTGAATATCCAAATACTGTTTATAGGCATCTTCGGCTGTTTTTGCCGCTCCGGTTTCTTTACCATTTCCGCCTAAAGCATTGTTTCCAGAAAAAGGGGTTTCAGGTTTTGTGGTTGCTGGGGGCACAACCCCTTTTTGTTGGTTTATCAATTCTTGTTTTTTCTTGTAGAGTTCAAGGAGTTGTGCATTGAGCAATTCCAGGGCTTCTTTGTTTAGGCCGGGTATTTGCAGGGCTTTGGAAATATTTATCATTTCGCCGCTTATTTTGTTGATTTTGCCCGGAAGGTCCTCGATGGCCATCATGGTGCCTTCTATTTTGTTTTGGAGTGCGGCGATAACGGTTTCCTGTTCTTTTAAAAGTTTGTCGGTTTCGGCAATTTCATCTTTGATATCCCCTTTGGCCGTATTTTCAGAAGTGTTTTGATCATAGCTTGGTTGGGTGTCCGAACCTGGCATTGAGGTATATTGGGCTACAAGTTGGTCGTGTTTTTCCTGGGTTTTGGCCACATTTACGGAAGCTTTTTGGTATTCTTCCTTGAACCCTTCGAGCATATATTGGCGGCGGAGCTGGACGATGTACTCTTTGACCGCACCGGTATTCTGATACAGGATTTTGCCTTGGTCGTTTAGCAGGGCATTATACCCTGGGATAAGGGCTTTTAAATCTTCGATGGCTTTTTTCTTTCCTGCGAGGGAAACATTCTCGGAATTTATGAGGGAAACGAGCAAGGCAATGTTGGCAGTTTGTCCGGTCATTTTTTCTACGGACTGATCGATTGCGTTGTTGATGGCTTCTTGTGCCGCAGAAACTTTGTTTGCATTTTTCATGAAATTGATCAATGCCATGGTGGCAATGACAATACCAGCGGCTAAAGCGCCCCAAAGAGAAGAAGCCATGGCGGCATTCATGGCTTTTGTGGCTGCAAGGGATTCCATTTGGGCAGTGGTGGAAGTGCGGGTGAGCAATATCCGAAGGCGTATTGCGATGGCTTCGAGGTTGGAGAGGATAAGCCCTTTGGTGAAAACAGTTTGGCGGATGGTTTCCCAAACGGAAATGGCTTTCACGGTAAGGCCATAAGCCACTAGAGCAAGGGTAACGGTGGTAATGGCTTTTGAATGTTTGAAAAAGAAGTCGATGGAAGCACTCACGGTTTTAATGAAATAGCTGAAACCGGAAGTGGAAACGGTAAGCACCGGCATCAGTTTTTGGCCTAATTCCACGGCGAGGTCGGCCACTTTTTTACCTGCTTTTGCAAGTTTGGCCTGGGCGGAATCGTTCAACAGGTTGAAGGATGTATAGATTGCATTCCCTTTATAAAACGCATCGTTGGATAAAGTTTGTTGTTCGCGCAGCATTTTGTTATTGTTGATGAGTACGCCGAGAACTTGAATACCTCGTTTTCCTTCGATTCCCATGTCGCCCATCAG
>CAIPKZ010000163.1 GCA_903865775.1 uncultured Prolixibacteraceae bacterium
CGACGATTGGGTATGGGATACCTACCTTGCCAGTCATCCTTTACGTATGATTCTTCAGCCTGAAAAAGAAGCCGATATGCTCCAATCATACACCACGATGTACGAACAAGGCGGCTGGATGCCCCAATTCCCGTTGCTTTATCAGGACGATCCGGCGATGAACGGCTTCCATTCGACCATCGTTTTTTTGGATGCCTGGCGAAAAGGAATCAGAAACTTCAATGTAGACAAAGCTTATGAAGGAATCCTCAAAAATGGCACCGATGCCACCATGCTTCCATGGCGCAACGGCATCAAATGCTCGCTGGACACATTTTACCGCGAAAAAGGTTTTTACCCGGCGCTGATGCCCGGTGAAGTGGAAACAGTCAAAGCTGTTCATGATTTTGAAAAACGTCAGGCTGTTGCCGTCACACTTGGAGCCAGTTACGACGATTGGGCACTTTCTGAAATGGCCAAAGAACTCGGGCATAAGGAAGATCAGGGATATTTTTCCAAACAAGCAACTAACTACAGGAATTTATACCGTCCGGATAAAAAAATGTTCTGGCCTAAAAACGCGAAAGGCCAATGGATTGAGATCGATCCGAAATTTGATGGCGGCCCCGGCGGACGCGACTATTACGATGAGAATAACGGGTACACTTACCAATGGCAGGTTCAGGAAGATATTCACGGATTAATTGACCTGATGGGTGGCCGGAAAAAGTTTACGGCAAACCTCGACCAGCTTTTCCGCGAAGATCTTGGACGGACAAAATACCAGTTCTGGGCCAAATTTGCCGATGCTACCGGAATGGTCGGTCAATTCTCGATGGGCAACGAACCGAGTTTCCACATTCCATATTTATACAATTATTCCGGAGAACCCTGGAAAACACAGAAGCGCATCCGGTTTTTACTTGATGTCTGGTTTCAGGATAATATCTTCGGAATTCCAGGCGATGAGGACGGTGGCGGAATGACCGCGTTTGTCGTGTTTTCATCAATGGGTTTCTATCCAGTCACACCGGGACTTCCCATTTACAACATTGGCAGTCCTGTTTTCGAGGAAGTCAAAATAAAGCTTAACAATGGCAAAACTTTTACCCTGAAATCCCATAATTACGGGAAAATCAACAAATACATCCAATCTGCCAAACTGAATGGTGAAGCCTTAAAACGGCCTTGGTTTACCCATGAAGATCTGATGAATGGAGCTACAATTGAATTCGAAATGGGGCCGTTACCCAATAAAAAATGGGGTGCATCGGTTGATGCGGCACCGCCATCAAATATGGTTGAATAGCCCGGTGACAGATCAGAATGCATGGAAATGGCACGAACTGAAAGTTGCAATTATAATAATTACCACATAGGCACATAGGTCACATAGTTTAATTTTTCTATGTGACCTATGTGGTTCACTAAATATGACAACATGAAAAAATTTATCTTGATTCTGATTGCCGCAATTTCCCTGGCTTCATGTATCGAAACTCCTCCGGAACGCCTGACCGAATATGTCAATCCATTTATTGGAACCGATGAGGATGGGCACACTTTTCCCGGAGCACTGGTTCCGTTCGGAATGGTGCAGCTCAGTCCGGATAATGGCGATAACGGCTACAACTGGTGCAGCGGTTATCATTACAGCAGCAAGCATATTGCTGGCTTCAGCCACACCCATTACAGTGGCACCGGAGCCGAGAATTTGTGCGACATTTCAATTTTTCCGTTAGTTAACACCGGGGCAACGCCCATATCGGTACGGAGTGAATTTTCTCATTCTGATGAGATTGCAAGTCCCGGCTATTACGCTGTTCTCCTGAAAAGTTTCAATATTAAGGCAGAGCTCACTGCCACCATACATTGCGGTTTGCACCGTTACACTTTTCCGGAGAGTAAAAAACCTGCCCTGAAACTCGATCTGGGTATTGGAAACGGAATTGAAGCCCGGGTTGGTCACAACGGTGATTTGCCTTTGGAATGTTATTTCAAAAAATTGAATGACAGCACTCTGGTTGGTTTTCGCCGCTCCATTGGTTTTGTAGGCGAACGCTGCATCTATTTTGCCGCCCGAACCAGCAAACCCATTCAGGATGCGACCATTTTTGCCGACAGCACGCGAATCAATTCCAAACTGGAAGCAACTGCTGTTAAGGTCAGCACATTTCTTACATTTCCTGAAACCAAAAACGGAGAACAATTGTTGTTGAAAGTGGCCATTAGCTCAGCAAATATTGAAGGCGCACTGGCCGGACTTCAGGAGATTAAAGACTGGAATTTTGAAACCGTAAAAAAGAATGCTGAAGCTGCCTGGGAGGCTGAACTAAACAAAATCAAGGTCACTTCTGCAGACTCAACTTTCAAGGAGACCTTTTACACTGCAGCCTATCACTGTTACTTTGCGCCTTTTCGTTATGATGATGCTTTGGGAAATTATTCCGGAGCCGATAAAAAAAACCATTCAGGTAAAAATATTTACACCCTGAGTTCCTTGTGGGACACCTATCGTGCAGCAGCTCCACTTTTCACCTTAACCCAGACCAAAATCCTGCCGGATATTATAAATTCTTATCTGGAATTTTACCGTCAACACGGATTGCTCCCATCCTGGGAATTGTATTTCAACGAAGCGAATGTGATGCCCGGTTACCACGCGGTTCCGATCATTGCCGATGCCATTTTAAAGGATATCAAGGGTTTTGATTATCAGGCTGCGTTGGATGCGATGATTGTCACTGCCAACGAAGATATCCGCGAATCGGATTTCTACCGGAAATATGGGTATGTGCCCGACGACCTTGATCCTCGCCAACGGGGAGTGACCAAAACGGTGGAATATGCCTTTGACGATTGGTGCATCGCACAGGTAGCCCGGAAACTGAATAACCAACCGGTATATGATGAGTTCATGAAAAGAAGCGGATACTGGAAAAATGTCTTTGATCCGGCAACGGGTTTTGTCAGGCCTAAAGATTCCGAAGGAAAGTGGATGCTTCCTTTTAATCCGAAAGAATCGATTGGTTTTCAGGAGGGAAATGCATGGATTTACACCTGGTATGTTCCACAGGACGTGTCCGGATTAATAAGCGCCATGGGTGGAAATGAACGGTTTGCACAAAAATTAGATACACTGTACAATTCGCCTGATGCACCTTACCGCGAACTGAAAAACGATGGGTTCTATGGTTTATCCGAGTTTTCGAATGAGCCAAGTCACCATGTTCCGTATTTATACAGCTATGTCGGAAAGCCCTGGCAAACGGCTGAAAAAGTGAATCATATCCTGACCAGATTTTACAGCAACCAGCCCAATGGCTTGTGCGGAAACGACGACTGCGGGCAAACGAGTGCCTGGTATGTGCTGAGTTCCATGGGATTTTATCCGGTAAATCCTGCCAGTGGCGAATATGTGTTGGGCAGTCCGTTGGCCGATCAATCGGATTTGACTTTGGAAAATGGGAAACACTTTATCATCACAGCCAAAAACCTGAGTAAAGAAAATATCTATATACAGAAGGCAACTCTGAACGGAACGCCTTATACCCGATCTTTCATCCGGCATTCGGATATAGTGAAAGGCGGAGAGTTGGTTTTGTACATGGATAGCAAACCTTCTGAAAGCTGGGGAATCAAGGCGAAGGACTGGCCCGGAAAATAGAATCAGTAGAGGTATTAAAACTCTGTGAAACTCCATTTTTTTCACTCTGTTACCTCTGTGGTTAGAAAATAATGAACCACAGAGGCCACAGAGTTATTCACAGAGTAACACCGAGTTAAAAGAAAGAAACTTAAATGAACAAAGGAAAATGAAAAATATTGCAAGAATGAAATCCTTATTTAGCCTATTCACATTACTTATTGGTATAACACTCCAAGCCCAGATAGTTCCTATTTACTCAACTATCAACGAAAAATACGGTTACATTGACGAAAAGGGTCAGGTAATCGTTGAGCCAAAATATGATCTGGCCTATGACCTGAATGAGGGAATGGCAGCTTTCAGGCTGAATGGAAAATATGGCTTTATTGACCAAAAAGGTAGAGAGATTGTTCCTCCAAAATACGATTCAACATGGAAATTCATTGGTGGTTATGCGGCTGTAAAATTGGATAACAAATATGGCTTCATCGATAAAACGGGAAAAGAAGTGATCCCATTAATCTACGAAGATGCCAATAATTATCACGGCACTTGCTGCTACAAAGGTGCGGCACATGTAAAGCAAAACGGGAAGTGGAAAATTATTAAAATGATAGCTGCTAAGTAAGTTTCCTGTTCATATTCAAATCAGGATTTATTCCATCGGGTTTCGGCCTTAAAGACAACCTTCTGATTGCCCTGACTAATGGCTTCAATGCTGTATCCCAATTCCGATATACCTGAAAAGAGTTTGATTTCGTCGCCCCAAAGTGTTTCGGAGAGAAATTCAAGGGTAAAAGAACTCAATGTATTCTGAATAAAATGTTCCTTGTCAAAGCAATCCATCACCCAATCGAGGTAACGGGTGTTGTTTACATGAAGGTTGACATCAATTTCATTGTATAATATTGTTTTTGAGAAAACCTCTGTATCGGTTGAACTCATCACCCGTTGCGGAAAGGTATCCATCGACCGTTCTTCATTCAGCGGAAGATCGAGCGTAAGCCTTGCCATCCGTTGCGGCCGCATCGTAACTCCATCCAAAAGCAACCATCCCGAAACACCTCTTCCGATTTGCTTCCCGGCCTCATTAAAAAACTGAAAATCCCTTCTGAAAAACAAGCCCTCTGTTCCGCAAGGCCAGGTCCGGATGTGAATCTGTTCGCCCCACAATGGCCAGGTTTCCATCTCCATAGTAAAGCGCGAAAGAGCCCAAAACAGGTTTTCGGTCTGAAGAGACTCATACCCTGCTCCCAGATGTTCCGCGTGATTACCGGCGCTTTCCTGAAAAAACTGCATTAAAGCGGAAGGTTTCAGACGCTTTTGAAAATCAACATGATAAGAATTTACTTTATAGGTATCGTTCCAGACAGCATCCATTTGATGAGTTTATTTATTGAAAATTTGTTTTACTATTCCTCTTCCTCTTTACCGCTGTATTTTTTTGGAAATTGTTCTTTTCCTTTCATGGCAAACCAGATGATGCGGTTAAACAAATCATCATCTCCGGAATCGATGTGATCGAATTGCGATTCCATGCTTTTTTTTGCATAATGAAGCGCAGTTCCTTTCAGGTCGGCTAAACTCTTATTCATTTCATTCAATGGAATCTGGTTCGGTACAGATTGGAATGGAGTTAAATCCGGAGTCGCCGAAAAACAGTCGAACATGGGCATGGCGGTGGCATCGCTGACATTCATTACCGGAATTCCCAAAATCTGTTCGATGGTCCGGAAAATTGAAACCTGATTGTAATTCGTATGAACGGTGGTTTTCAGCCTTGAATACGGACTTATCACTGAACCGACTGTCCGGTAGGAGGAAACGTGATCCCATCCATCCTGTGAATCATCTTCAGTAATAAAAATGACCGTGTTGTTCCAAAAACGACTTTTGGATATGGCCTCAACAATTTGCCCCAGAGCCAGATCATTATCAGCCACCATGGCCCGTGGTGTCGGAAGTCCCGGACGTGTTCCGCCAGTATGATCATTCGGAAGTGCAATCACCATCAATTCAGGCCATTGATCACCTTTCATCTGATCATATCCATTCAGTTCATCAATAAAGGTTTTTGCCCGAAGCACATCAGGAATCTGGTGATTATCGTATCCCGGATAATTCGGACTGAGGATTTTTTCAACCGGTTTTATCGTGGTATGATTCACGAATTTCAGCGTTTCACCCTTATTAAAACCTTCATACATTGAAGTCCATGTGAAAGCCGGATCATATTCGGGCACACAGGCTTCACCATAAATACGGACATTCTTTCCGTGTTTTTGTGCATTGTTCCAGATAAATCCGGTTGGCGCATAAACCAATGCATCCTCCTGAACATGAGGATAACTCCGGAACCAACCGCGCACGTTTTTCTCCACATAATCGGTCACCATTCCCATATCGGTCCACTGATGGCCTTCAGCAGAACTTTTTCCGGCTGCATGATAATTATCCATCAGGAAAAAATCATTGACTATTTTATGCGTATTTGGAGTAATCTTTTTTCCAAAAATGCAAAGAGTTGAATCACCGTCGCCTGCGGGCACATCACCGAGAACCTGATCGTAGGTCCTGTTTTCCTTGATAATATATACCACATGTTTAAACACCGATGGTTCGCCAATCCGCGCAGGAACCTGCACCGGTTCAATATTTTTGCGTGGCATTTGCTCTGTTAGTGCAATCCGGAATTTCTGATTATTCTTTTCAACTTTTTCAGTATAGCTCTGCAATTGCTGCATTGGAGGAACCGGAATAACTGAAACAGATGCCATTTGCCGGTGAGAGTTGTATGACGTTTTGCCTGTTGTTGCAGAAACTGTAGCTATTCGGGCTCCTTCGGCCTCAATGTTGGCAACAAACAGCAAACTGTCGCCTAAAACAGCCACTGCACCCGGATACGCTCCTGTCGGAATGAACCCGGCAATACTGCTTTCTTTTTCGGTTGATGAGGTAGAAGCAGATTTCCCGAGCTGAACAACTGCAAGCGCATTATCCATTCCATTGGCCACATAAAGTGTTTTGCCATTGCTGGTAATTCCCAGTCCATTGGGTGAATCACCAAAATAGGTCATTTTTTCCTGAAACAGGCTCACCGAAATCTTCTCCACTACCCTATCCTTATCGGTATTAATTACTGAAATCAAATCACTGTTCGAATTGGCGACAAATACAAACTTGCAATCAGGACTTGAAATGATATCATTCGGATGTAATCCAACCGTAATATTTTTCAACAGATCTCCAGTCTGTGAGTCAATAACTGAGACTGTTCCTTCGCTGGTTGCACCAGTCTTCGCATCCACTTTAGCGCTTCCCCATGGAACACCGGCCACATTCACATCACCGGCTTCAGGAACTGAACCTGCCCAATTGGTGACATAAAGTTTTCCTCCGGCAGCCGCAATTCCAAAGGGCGCAACACCAGTTGGAACCGACCAAATGACTTTGCCTGAAAGAATATCCAATTTTGCCAGGGCATTGTTCCCGTTTAGAACAACATACAAAATAGGAGTTCCGGATTCCTCGGCAACCACGATTTCATTGGGCAGAGCTGATTTGGCCGGACTAACAGCCTCGAAAAGGAATTTATTGATGACCGAAATATTCTCTCCGTCCCATCTGGCCTGAATGACATACGATTTGCCTGCACCGGCAGAGGCACTCCAATAGAGCTCATAATCTTTGGCTGTTTTACGCCACTGGATTCCGGAGAAAGTATTTATTAAGTTTTCGGTTCCGAAATTTCCTTTCTGGATGAAGCGACTTACTATTCTTTTGCTGACCGGTTCGATAATGACAACAGAATAACGACCTTCAACAGCCACCCATTTGCAATCGGGCGAAACGACACAATCGAGTGCATGGTTTTCATTTTCCTTATCGCCAAAATACAACTGTTCTCCGGCCGGCTCAATCCAGCGGTTATACGGCATCAAGACAGGCCGGTCATTTCCTCCAAGCGTACTTTTCTCGTATGAAGTCATATATTTCTGCTGCTCAGGATTGCTGGCATTCGACTGTGAATGGGACTGATGAGCTACAAAAAAGCAGGCAATCATTGGTATAAGAATCTTGATATTTTTCATTCGACAGAGTTATATAATTTATATTTTTGAATAAAAATAGGATCATTTTGTTTATGAACAAAACTTCATAATAAATTATCGTACTAATATTTTCGTAGATTTGCCCATACCAATATTTTAGCTTTCAAAAAGATCAAAACAACGAATCAAAAAATATCATGAAAACTGGAACAGGCAGCATCAAACTTTCAATTAATTTCAATCAGGTTGTTGACCTTGTGAAACAACTTCCTTATAAAAAAAAAGTTAAACTTGGCGAAGTTATTCGTAAAGAAACCGGAATGAATACTGACAATGACAAAATTCTGACTCACTTTGCCAGTGAAAAATCTTTAGCAAAAGACTGGTTCTCGCCAGAAGAAGATGAAGCATGGAAAAATTTGTAAAAGGCGATATTGTAGTTATACCTTTCCCATTCTCTGACCTTTCAGGAACAAAAAGAAGACCTGCCCTTGTATTGTCTGATTTGCAAGGTGATGACATTATTCTTTGCCAGATTACCAGCCAACAAACCAAAGACAAATATTCTTTACCCATAAAGAATCAGGATTTTATCCTCAATAAATTACCCGTATTAAGCAACATTCGCCCTAATCGAATCTTTACTGCTGATAAAAATATCATCATAAAAAAGGTCGCTTCGATCAATCGAATTGCTTTTAATGCTGTAATTGAAAAAATATTCGAAATATTATCTTGAATATCAGAATTTCATTCATTTAGATTGCTTTCCAGAAACCTTTTCGGCGACCATCTCCACAACAGCTTTATCGCTCCATTCCTGACAATGACCAGCCATTGGAGTGAACGATATTTTGGCATCCGACTTCGGATTTTCTGTTTTATCGAGGTACATTTTCAAAAACCGGGTGGCCACATTCGAAAATAAACCATCCATGTCGCCCGTCCAAACCCAGATTTTACCCTGAAGTTTTGGTCCAAGCGTGGTCCAGTTTTTCTCCAGCACTTTTTTCAGATCGTATTTTTCCCACTGCGCAGCCACCGCATGATCGATTTTCCCGGTAACCGGATCGAACATCAGCGAAGGCAGTCCATCCTTTCCTTTTGGCCCGAATACCGCGTTATACGCACCAAACTGACCACCTGAAATCAGGTAATTACCGGTCTTTCCCAGAACGTTTTCTTCCTCGATGCACTCTTTCATGGTCCATTTCATGTCTCCGTAAATGGTGCGTGATTCGGGTTGTAGGTATCCGTAGCGGCTGTAAAAAATTGATTCGTCGTGATAAATGTCCATCAGGCCGTAATGCTCAAATTCAACAGGATCGGGACTATACGAC
>CAIPKZ010000164.1 GCA_903865775.1 uncultured Prolixibacteraceae bacterium
AAAGCTCACGATCTGATCAAAGATCGACAAGGCATCGCGCATGGCACCATCGGCCTTTTGAGCGATCACATTCAGCGCTTCGCTTTCAACCGAAACATTTTCACTGGTTGCCACATGCAATAAATGGCTCGAAATATCACCGATCCGGATCCGGTTAAAATCAAATATCTGGCAACGCGACAAAATTGTCGGGATTATTTTATGTTTTTCGGTAGTTGCCAAAATAAAAATGGCATGCTTTGGCGGTTCTTCAAGCGTTTTCAGGAATGCATTAAAAGCCTGTGACGACAACATGTGAACCTCATCGATGATATAAACACTGTAATGTCCGATCTGAGGTGGAATCCTGACCTGATCGGTCAGGTTGCGGATATCGTCGACCGAATTATTCGAAGCAGCATCCAGTTCGTGAATGTTGTAGGAGCGGTTTCCGTTGAAAGCCATGCACGATTCACACTCGTTGCACGATTCGATTTCAGCGGACAGATTCTGGCAATTGATGGTTTTGGCAAAAATGCGTGCACAGGTTGTTTTGCCAACTCCGCGCGGCCCGCAAAACAAATAGGCGTGCGCAAGCTGGTTGTTTTTGATCGCATTTTTAAGTGTCGAGGTAATCGATGCCTGACCCACAACGGTCTGAAATGTATCGGGTCGGTACTTCCGTGCTGAAACAATAAAATTCTCCATAAAAACCTGCTGAATTGAACGACCAAATATACAAATTCTGGGGTAACGGCAAATTGAAACTTATTAACAGAAACTCAATAAAACTTTTGGCAAGCTAAGTTGTTTCAATTTCAATTCATCTAAAAACAGAAAAACATGAAAAAGCTCTCAATCATTTTTAGTCTAATTTTAATTTCCTCAATAGCATTCAGCCAGAAATCGTTTTACGATTTTAAAGTAAAAGATATTGATGGTAATGATTTTGATTTATCGAGCCTGAAGGGAAAAAAGGTACTGGTGGTCAACACCGCTTCAAAATGCGGATTTACCCCGCAGTACAAGCAATTGGAAGAAGTTTACAAAACTTATGGTGGTGAAAAATTTACCATTATTGGGTTTCCGGCCAACAATTTCATGCACCAGGAACCTGGAACAAATAAGGAAATTGCTGAGTTCTGCGAAAAAAATTACGGGGTTACGTTCCAGATGATGTCGAAAATTTCGGTAAAAGGCGATGATATAGATCCCTTGTATAAATGGCTGACTACCAAAAGCGAAAATGGTGTAATGGATTCGGAAGTTGGATGGAATTTCCAGAAATACCTGATTGATGAAAAAGGTAATCTGGTCGATATGGTTTCCACAAGAGTCAAACCTGATGATGAAAAAATAGTTAGCTGGATTAAAAAATAGTTTACCTGATTGAATGATTGATTTATGAGCGGCCTTCGAAAGAAGGCCGCTTTTTTAATGGTCATGCAGAAAGATAAAATGCAGACAATTGGCTTTAAAATGGTATATATTTATATATCTTTGCAGACAGTAACTTAATTGAAACCGTATGAAATACACGGAGTTCCATCGGAAAATTGTAAAAAGTGGCTGGAAATATAGCCATGCAGAAGGCAGCCATTACTTTTACACCAAAGATGGGATTCTATCTGAACCGGTTCCCTACCATGGGAGCAAAGAAA
>CAIPKZ010000165.1 GCA_903865775.1 uncultured Prolixibacteraceae bacterium
ACTTTCAGTATAAACATGAGGAGTTTTTCTCGAAGGAAGGATTGAAAGAGTTTGTTGAATATCTTGATGGTACCCGTGAACGCCTGATTGATGAAACGATTCATATTACATCTGAAAAGGCCGGAGTTCCTGTTGAAATTGCGCTTCATTACAATACTTCGTTTACCGAAAATATTCATTCCTACGTAAACAATATCAATACAATTGAGGGTGGAACACATTTAACTGGGTTCCGTCGTGGTTTGACCCGGACACTGAAAGCATATGCTGAAAACAGTGGTATGCTCTCCAAAGTGAAATTCGAAATCAGTGGTGATGACTTCCGTGAAGGATTAACTGCTGTCGTTTCAGTAAAAGTTGCCGAACCGCAGTTTGAAGGACAAACCAAGACTAAATTGGGTAATTCTGAAATCAGTTTGCCAGTCGATCAGGCTGTTAGTGAGATGCTTGCTAATTATCTGGAAGAGAATCCACGTTCAGCCCGTGCCATAGTGAACAAGGTAATTTTGGCAGCAACTGCCCGTCATGCAGCACGCAAGGCCAGGGAACTGGTCCAGCGCAAGAATGTACTTTCAGGAGCAGGGTTGCCAGGTAAACTTGCCGACTGTTCAGAAAAAGATGCTTCACTTTGCGAATTATTTCTGGTCGAAGGAGATTCAGCAGGTGGTACAGCCAAACAAGGACGTAACCGCCATTTTCAGGCTATTTTACCTCTGCGTGGAAAGATTCTGAATGTTGAGAAAGCTATGGCTCATCGTGTTTACGACAGTGAAGAAATCCGGAATATTTATACCGCACTCGGAATCACCATTGGAACCGAAGAAGATTCACTGGCAATTAATCTCGATAAACTCAGGTACCACAAGGTTGTCATCATGACCGATGCCGACGTGGATGGCAGCCATATCGCTACTTTAATCATGACATTCTTCTTCCGCTTTATGCAGGAACTCATTCAGCGGGGTTATGTTTACATTGCCACACCACCGCTTTACCTGGTAAAGAAAGGAAAACGCGAGGAATATTGCTGGACGGAACAACAGCGACTGCGGATCATTGAAGAATGGGGTGAAGGAAAAGAATCAGGGATTCACGTTCAGCGATATAAAGGTCTTGGAGAAATGAACGCCGAACAATTGTGGTCAACAACCATGAATCCTGAAGTCAGGACTTTACGTCAGGTAACTATTGAAAATGCTGCTGAAGCCGATCATATTTTCAGTATGCTGATGGGCGATGAAGTTCCGCCACGCCGGCAGTTCATCGAAGATCATGCCGTGTATGCAAACATAGACGTTTAGAAATAATCTACCATTTGTTTATTTACGATTTACTATTTAGGGTGCAGAAGTAGCCGAAAATAGTAAATCGTAAATGTTTTAATCGTAAATCTATCGTGTAATGAATATTTGTGTTTTTTCTTCGTCGAGTAATGCCATTGCGGATGTTTACGTGAATGAAGCAATTGATTTAGCGCGTCTCATTGGACAGGCTAATTTCTGTTTGATTAATGGTGGTTCCAACGTGGGCACCATGGACGTGATCACGCGTGAAGCTGGTAAACATGGTGCAAAAACCATTGGCATCATTCCTGAAAAACTTAGGGATTTCAACCTTGCTTCCATTCATGCCCACGAAATCATTGTTTCAGGCGATATGATGGACCGGAAATTCAAAATGCGCGAATTGTCGGAAGCTTTTATTGCCTTGGCCGGAGGATTCGGAACTTTGGAAGAAATTCTGGAAGTGGTTACCCTGAAACAGTTAGGATACCACCACAAAGCCATTGTTTTCATCAATACAAACGGTTTTTACGATGATCTTTTCCGCCAGTTTGAGAAATCATACGACGAAAAATTTGCCAAGGAAAGTTACCGCAAGCTCTATTTTGTTGCCGAAAACTCAGTTCAGGCTATGAATTATTTATTCAACTACCAGCCTGAAGAAACCGTTAACAAATGGTTTGAAGTTCCCAAACGATAAATATAAAAAGCCTGCTACAGTTGGTCCAGCTTGAGGTGCGAAAGATTCCGGAGTATTTATCCCTTTGGAATATAAAAGGAGAAAGTTGATCCTTTTCCGGATTCTGATTTTACCTGAATGCTTCCTCCAAGTAATTGTATCAGGTTTTTAGAGATCGCCAGTCCAAGGCCAGTCCCGCCGATATTTATTTTATCACCTTGATCTGCCTGCATAAACCGCTCGAAAATAGCAGCCTGTTGATCTGACGGAATTCCAATCCCGGTATCCGTAATATTGAAATGAATCATATCTGCTTCCAATTTCACATCCACCAAAATGGAGCCTGAAGTGGTGAATTTAATCGCATTCCCTAACAAATTGTCGATTACTTGTCGCAGCCGTATTTCGTCTGTCTGGATCAATACATCATGGTTTACCTCATGATTTATTTTGAAAAGAATGTCTTTATCTTTTCTGGATGTAAGCAATTCCGCATAATGGTTGCTGATGTCTTCCATGAATTTACTTAGAATGACTGGTCTCTTCCTGATTGAAAGTAAATTGGCTTCAATTTTAGAAATATCCATAATGTCATGTATCAGGTTGAGCAACATGTTCCCGTTTTTTTGGATTTGCTTCACAAAAACTAATTTGTCCTTTTCACTCAGATTATCAGTTTCAAGTAATTCCGAAAAACCAAGAATAGCATTCATTGGTGTTCTGATTTCATGCGACATGTTTGCCAGAAATGCTGATTTCAGACGGTCGGATTCCATAGCTTTTCTATGTTCCTGATGAAGTTTTTTCTCAGTTTCTTCGCGCAGCATGATCATTTCATTAGCAGCAATTCCGGCTCTCCTGAATTCATCAAAATTCAGTTCCGAAATATTCAGTTGATTATAGTTGTTCTGCGATGAATAGAAAAAATTAAAAAATCGCTCAAAATCAGATTTGTACCTTTTATTAAACCCGGAAATGATAATGCCTTCGATAAAGAGAAGCAGAATCAGGATTAGTAAAATGGTCAGAATGCTGCTTTTCTGGTCCTCCCAAAGTTTCATTTTCTGATCTTTGATGCTTTGATTAATTTCATCAAGATAGAAACCAGCTCCAATCAGCCAGTTGTATTCCTTGTAAAGCTGCACATAAGAACATTTTTCTGATGGAATCGTGTCGTTCATTTTATTCCATTGGTAATAAAAATATCCTCCGTCCGGATTATTTTTGACTACATCGAGTTCCTGCAAAAAAACTTTATTTCGAATATTTTCCGTTTTTTCCATCAAATTCATATTTCCCTTGTAAACGGCACCATCCATTACGATTGGCGAACCATTTATGCTGTTCATGAACACGTAACCACCGTATTTGAACCTCACCGTGCTGATTTTCCGTGCAATTTCATCCCTGAATTTCGGAAAATAATCCTCAACGTATTGTTTGGATCCAAAATACCAATTGAAATGACCAAATTTTTTAACAAAAGATATCTTTTTATTGGGAGATGTCTTGGAATTTAGATCAGAATTAATGATGAAACTAAGGAATCCTTCGTCTTTCGACTTTAATAAGTTGATCTCATCCAAAACTACCGAAGATCCGTTTACATCTTTAAACTGCAGCATGTTTTTTCCTGTGAATTCTGGTCTTCTTGAGTAATATACTCCAGACCCGTTGAGGCTTGAGATAAATACTTCTTCGTATTCCATATCGAATTTCAGCGATGAAATACTGGCGATAATCAGTGCTTTGATTTCATCTTCCGATTTTATTCCGGCATATTTCTGATAGATAGTTTCAGCAGTTAAATAGGCCTGAGTGACATTGTTTCTGACCTCTTCGTTAATATTCTGCTTAAATATTTCGTTTTGAATACGGATGTATTCCAACTCGTTTTTAACGATATCCTGAATATATGTCTTCTGATATTCAAGGTATTCATTACTTTTTTGTTTACTTATTTTATTGTAGTACAGGGTTTGCTGAATAATCAGAACCCCACCAATCAATAAAGTGGTGGCCACAGTAATTACAACCAAAGTTCGGCTGAGATAATCAGAAATATTCGAAGGAATCACTATTTTACTTATTAGTACTTTAAACATTAATCAAGATTTTAAGGGCAATAATCTGGACTTTTATTATTCGTAAATATAGCATTAATGATATTCAGCAATTCAATTCAATCGGATTTAAGATAATAAATTAACAAACATTTAGTTCTTGA
Organism: uncultured Prolixibacteraceae bacterium; assembly: GCA_903865775.1. Classification (GTDB taxonomy): domain Bacteria; phylum Bacteroidota; class Bacteroidia; order Bacteroidales; family Prolixibacteraceae; genus Aquipluma. The sequence continues at coordinate 4,190 of CAIPKZ010000165.1, forward strand.
AAACCTGTGGTTTTTATATGAATCATAAAAGAGAAGTGTGCCAGATTCGCTGTTAAAATCTGTTAAACAATTTTAACGAAATGCAAACATTAAAACACTTTCAATAGCTTTTCGTTATCTTTAATAATCAATTACAAAATCACACAATTTTTAACGACTAAAAGTGAAGCGATGAAAAATTTTAGAAAAGGATTATTTACAATGTTGGTGGCATTGATAGGTGGTTTCGTTGCGCTTTGGACCTACACGCATTTCATTGAAACTCCGAAAATTATTACTGTACAGCAGGAGCAATCCATGCGGTATGCCAATTTACCTGCAGGTGATTCCAATGACTTGCCTGATCTTACATTTGCGGCTGAAAATTCAGTACATGCTGTTGTTCATATCATGGTAACACAAAGGGGAAAGTATTATTCTCAAAATCC
>CAIPKZ010000166.1 GCA_903865775.1 uncultured Prolixibacteraceae bacterium
CCGCCATTTACTGTAAGTTTCAGGGTAACCGCCTCGTTGGATTTGACACTGGTTTTATCCATCGAAGAATTTATACTGAAATTCCCCACTGCACCTGAAAAATTGGCCGGCTGATTGGGTAAATCCTTCACATTGATTGTGATCGGGTCGCTCACCACTTTGGCTTTTATAACCCGGTAATTATCGAAGAAATCGTCGAAAAAGCCTTGTTGCTGGCGAACCCGCTGACGAACAAGACAAGTAATTTCAAACGGATCGATTCGGATATTGCCTGTTTGCTGAGGAAATAGAATAGTTTTTTTGAGAATTCCCACCTGATATATCTTGCCGTTATATACTTCGCGGGTAAAATTAACCTGGGTCGGAACGTCAATATCTTTGGTCCAGAACCCTTCGTAGGATGGTAGTTTGACTTCGTCGAACCCATTCAGCGGAACATTCTGACTGATGTAGAGTTTCACCACGGAAAGTATCTGCTCACCTTTCGAAACATTGGTCTTGTCGATTGCAACCCGAACAAACAGGTTGTCTTTACTTACTGTTCCTGCCTGAACTTCAGCCTGTTCCTGATTATTTTGCTGGCCTGAGGATTGCTGACCAGCAGCTTGTTGTGGCTGTCCTTTGACCACCTGAATGGTCAGTTCGTTTGACTCGTAGATTTTCCCATCCACTTTTATTGAGGCAGGACGTATGGTAAATTTCCCTTCCTTTTTGGCCCTCAGTATAAACATGTATGAAAAACTTGACGACTGAGTTGTTTTGCCATTTATGATCTGTATGCTTGAACTTTGAGAAGTAGTTGGTCCCATCAGCACATCAAAATTCGACAAATCAGGCAACTGAAGATCTGCTCCCCGTTCATTCAGAGTAAAACCAAGCCTGAATTGCTCTCCTGCAGCAACCACTTCAGGTCCTTCCATGGTAAAACGAATGTTGTCGGCCATCGATAAAAAGCCCACAAACATCAAAATAACCAGTATTTGTAATTTTCTGATCATAAATTTATTCAATATACATTTTCTCAAAAACGATTCAAAAGTACAAAAACGGTTCAATGTTTCAGGTTCAATGTTTAAAGTTCTCACAATGTCAACTTTAAACTCATAACTCATAACTTTAAACTACTCTACCAATCCTTCTCCACCTTCTTCGACTGTGCTTTCAATGCCTGTATTTTTTTAACCTTTTCCTGAGTCTTTTTTTCATCATTTTCAAGAGCCTGAAGCATCTGCTCGGCATTCTGTTTCGAAATTTTACTCTGCTGCTGTTGTTGCTTTTGCTGATCCTGCTTCTGTTGATCTTTATTCTGCTGATCCTTATTCTTGTCTTGATCCTTCTTTTGATCTTTGTCTTTATCCTTGTCCTTGTCTTTATCCTTGTCCTTATCTTTATCCTTATCCTGCTTCTTCTTTTGGTCCTGCTTTTTCTTCATATTCATCGCATAAAGCAGATTGTATTTGGTTTCCAGATCCTTGGGATTATTTCTCAAGGCTTCCTTGTAAGCTGCAATACTTTCCTCCAATTTGTTGTTCATCAGAAACGAATTGCCCATGTTATGAAGAGCACGGCTCTTTTCTGTTTTATCGGCTGTCCGGTCGGCAATGTCCTTGAATTTTCCGGCTGATTCTTCGAATTTCTTTTGCTTGTATAGTGCATCACCCAGATTAAAATCCCATTTCGGATCATCTGGTTTTTTGTCCAGTGCTTTCCGGTATTCTATTTCGGCTTTATTAAACTGAACGGTATCGAGCCGGGTAGTATCTTTTAGCGCTGACTCGAAGTATTTATTTCCCTGCCGGATGAATTTACGTTCGTTTTGAGCCTGAGTCGCCAAAACCCAAACCAACATGATGATGAGCAGTATATATTTTCGTTTCATATCTCTTCTATTTTCTGTCAGCAAACAATTTGAAATTCTTCAGATACTTATTCCTGCGATCGAGAATCAAAAAATCGAGCATAATCAGGAACAGGCCTAAACCAATGAAATATTGAAATTTATCGTCGTAATCGGCATAAGTCTGAGTTTCGAGTTCCGATTTTTCCATCTTATTCACTTCATCGAACAAATTATTCAGGCCAACCTGTGCATTGTTTGCCCGAACGTAGGCGCCTTTTCCGGCTTCCGCAATTTTTTGAAGCATACCTTCATCCAGCTTGGTCACAATCGTATTGCCTTGCCGGTCTTTGCGGTAAGTTTTTGTGCCGTTTGAAAAATCAGGAATTGGTCCACCCTGAGGCAATCCCATACCAATGGTATAAATTACAATTCCCTGTTCAGTGGCAGTCTTGGCAGCACCAACAGGATCATCCTCGTGATTTTCGCCGTCGGTAATGATGATCATCGCTTTACTTCCGACAAATTGCGGGGTAAAAGATTTTGTGCCCAATTCGATGGCTGCACCAATTGCAGTACCCTGGGTAGGAACAATATTCGGGCTGATTGAATTCAGGAATAATTTAGCCGAAACGTAATCGGCAGTAATTGGCAATTGCGTGTATGCTTCTCCGGCAAACACGATCAGACCGATTTTATCGTTGCTCAGCTTATCGACCAACTGTGAGATCGCGCGTTTTGCCCGCTCCAGCCGGTTGGGCTGGATATCTTCAGCCATCATACTGTTCGAAACATCAAGGGCGATTATCAATTCGATTCCCTTGCGTTTTTCAGTCCTGAGTTTTGATCCGAATTGGGGACGTGCAAGACCAATGATGATACTTGCCAAAGCAAACATCAGGACAATAAATTTTAAAACAGGTCGCGTTGAGCTTACGTTTGGCATCAATAACGACATAATTTCTTTCTGTCCAAAAAGTGCCAGCGCCTTTTTTCGCTGAATTCTGGAATACCAGAAGAAAGCTATCAATGCGGGAATTACCAGCAGTGCGTATAAATATTCCGGATTTGCTATTCTAAACATTTCTATTAATTCAAAGTATTACTTTTATATAGGCATTTCAGGTAATTCACAGTCATAAAGTCATTCAATTGTCATTCATTGCTGGTGTTCACAATTAAATGACGTGAAACAAATGACAACGAATGACCGATTATTGTGACTGCCGACTTTTCCATTTTCCTTGCATTTAAGGGATATTCCTGAAAATTGTTGATTTCAGGAACAAACCAATGATCAGGAACAAAGCTGCGGCGAGCGCATATTTCATGTACTCTTCCTCTTTTTTGCTGTATTCCTTTACATCAATTTTCGATTTCTCAAGTTTGTCAATTTCCTTGTAAATTTCGGCCAGTTTGTTGTTGTTGGTGGCCCTGAAATATTTTCCATCAGTCGTTTCAGCGATTTTCTGCAAAGTAGGTTCATCAATATCAACTTTCACATCGCGAACCTGCACTCCAAAAGGCGTTTGCATGGGATATGGCGCAGTACCAATCGTTCCGATACCAACCGTATACACACGAATTCCGAATGTTTTAGCCAGTTCGGCAGCCGTTACCGGAGCAATTTCCCCACGGTTATTGACTCCATCGGTCAGCAGAATGATCACCTTACTAATTGCGTTACTTTCTTTTAACCTCGAAACAGCTGTTGCCAGGCCGTTGCCAATTGCAGTTCCGTCTTCAATCATACCGCTTTCAATATTCCTGAACAGGTTGATCACTGTGGCATGATCTGTTGTCAGCGGACATTGCGTAAAACTTTCGCCTGAAAAAATCACCAGTCCGATTTTATCATTCTGACGACCTGAAATAAATTGTGTGGCAACATTTTTAGCTGCTTCAATACGGTTGGGCTGAAAGTCCATGGCCAGCATCGAGCTCGAAATATCGAGGGCAATTACAATATCTATCCCTTCAGTTGTCACATTCTGCCAGCTGTTCGACGATTGCGGGCGGGCCAGAACAACAATGAGCATTGACATACTCATTAAAAAAAGCACAAATACACTGTGGCGGAAGTAATATTTCCAGCTCATTGGGATCCGGGCAAATCCCATATCCGAAGAAAATTGTATGCTGGCACCTGCCTTTTTCTGCTTCCAGATGTACCATGCAATCATGGGAATCAAGAGCAGAAACAGGTAGAAAAATTCCGGGTTTTTAAAACTAATTCCGTTCATCATCTTTATTTGGTTATTGTACGGCTATTTCTTCTACCACAGGCTCTGCTGCAGGTTTTTCCACCGATTTAACTTCTTCCTTCTTGGTTTGATTGACAAAGAAATAGGCATTCATCAAAGTCAAATTATTATCATCGGGCAGCGGAGTATATTTGGCAAACTTCACCAAATCGGCCAGACTCAAAATGTGTTGAAGCTGATCAAGTGAACTTCCGTCAACCATTTCCTTATTTTGCCTGAACGTGCCAATGGTTTCTGCTGAAGTAAATTCCATCGCCGGAACATCAAACCTTCTTTCAATATAAATACGAACGGTATCGGCCACTTCAGAATAATATTGTTTGAGTTTTTCCTGCTGCCACAATTTTTGGGTTTTTATCCGGTCTAATTCGCGCAAGGCAATGATGTGAGCCGGTTCGGCAGGTTTTTCAGGCTTTGCAAAAAGTGGCACATTCTTTTTCTTCCATTTAATGTAGTAGAAAATAAAAAAGACAATAGCTGCAATCAGGATAATACCTAAAATGTATGGAATAATCTCTTTCAAAGAAACCGGTGCACTGTATGGAACTTTAATATCAACTGGTCCTTTTGCAGTATCAATTTTCATGGTAAAAACCTTGAAAGCCAAAGCTGCAGTTGCAGCAGAATCAAGCATTTTGCCATTTTTAAGCCTGAAATAAAAAGGCGGAATCTGGTGTATACCACTATCGAACGAGGTAATCAAAAGGTCTTGTGCTAATTTTATACGATCCTTGTTGTCCAGTTTAATGGTGTCAATTTTTGAACGATTCACCACCTCAATATGTGAACTGAAGGTGTCAGGAATCTGTGGAAACTCAATGTCAAGATCTAAGGGCTTTTCTATTTCGAGCCGCAGTTTTAATTGGTCGCCGATGAGTATTCGGGTTGAGTCGATACTTGCCTTTACTGTAACTTGTTGTGCCATTAGCGCATGCATACCATCCGAAAGCAGAACAAGCAGAACAATATATAATATTCGTAGCTTCATTTTAAAATCTATTTTAATCCGCGTTTTTTGAACAGGCTCATCAATGCTCTGACATAATCGTGATTGGTGCTGATACTCACATAGTCGACCCGGCTTCTTTTGAAACTATTGTCGAGCCGGTAGGACAAATCTTTCCACCATAAGCGGTAAGTATTTCTTGCCTTTCGGTCCGAAGTATCGATCCAGGTGTATTTTCCGGATTCAGCATCTTTGAGTTTCACCATTCCGATATCAGGAATTCTGGTTTCACGCTCGTCGTAAATACGCAAAGCCACCACATCGTGACGATTGTTCGCAATCGAAAGGGCGTTTTCCAAATTCGGATCTTCCTGTATAAAATCCGAAATCACAAAGGCAGTACACCGTTTTTTGATGGCATTGGTCAGGTAGCGGATTGCGCCTGAAATGTCAGTGCCCCGGGCTTCCGGTTCAAAATCGATTAGTTCGCTGATGATACGCAGAATATGGCTTCGTCCTTTTTTTGGCGGGATAAATTTTTCAATCCGATCTGAAAAGAAAATGACCCCAATTTTATCGTTGTTCTGTATGGCCGAAAAAGCCAGAACTGCAGCGATTTCGGTGACGATATCCTTTTTAAGTTTATCCATCGATCCGAATTCACGCGATCCACTCATGTCGATCAGTAACATCACGGTCAGCTCGCGTTCTTCTTCATAAACCTTGATGAACGGTTTGTGGTAACGGGCGGTAACATTCCAGTCGATATTGCGCACATCGTCGCCAAACTGGTATTCACGAACCTCGCTGAAAGCCATCCCACGACCTTTGAAAGCACTGTGGTATTCTCCGGCAAAAATATTGCGGCTCAATCCACGGGTTTTGATTTCAATTCTCCGGACTCGTTTTATTAGTTCGCTTGTTTCCAAAACAAATCAATTTAAAGTTCAATGTTAAAAGTTCAAAGTCGAATAGGTCATTGATGGTCATATTATTGTCATTCATAGTCATTCATAGGAAGTATCAGCGAAATGACGTAAAACAAATGACTACCAAATGACGCGTAGCAAATGACTTCTTCTGGCTCTATGGAACCTCAACCGTATTTAAAATCTCGGCGATAATTTCTTCGGAAGTGATGTTGTTTGCTTCCGCTTCGTAGCTCAATCCGATACGGTGACGCATCACATCCATACAAACTGCACGCACATCTTCAGGAATTACATAGCCGCGACGCTTGATGAAAGCATAGGCTTTTGCGGCCTGGGCCAAACTGATACTGGCACGTGGTGAACCGCCATAGGTAATCATATCGACGAATTTGTCGAGTTTATAGGATTTTGGATCGCGGGTGGCGAAAACAATGTCGACAATATATTTCTGGATCTTCTCATCCATGTAAACATCTTTTACCACTTCACGGGCTTTCAGGATATCTTCAGACCGCATAACTTTCGAAGCCGTTGGAAATGTTTTCAGCAGATTCTGCATGATGATCAGTTTTTCCTCCTCTTTCGATGGGTATTTAATCACCACTTTCAACATAAAACGGTCAACCTGTGCTTCCGGAAGCGGATAAGTTCCTTCCTGTTCAATTGGGTTTTGAGTAGCCATTACAAGGAATGGTTCCTGTAATTTATAGGTGGTGTCACCAATGGTAATCTGGCGTTCCTGCATGGCTTCGAGCAATGCCGACTGTACCTTGGCTGGAGCACGGTTGATTTCGTCGGCCAACACAAAGTTGGTAAAGATCGGCCCTTTTTTGACGACAAATTCTTCTTTTTTCTGACTATAAATCATAGTGCCCAGCAAGTCGGCCGGCAACAAGTCCGGAGTAAACTGGATACGGGCATATTTGGCATCAATACTGGTTGCCAGCGTATTAATGGCCAATGTTTTTGCCAGTCCGGGAACTCCTTCCAGCAGAATGTGTCCGCCAGACAAAAGCCCGATTAAAAGGCTCTCTACCAGATGTTTTTGACCTACAATTACTTTGTTCATCTCCATGCTGATGATGTCGATAAACGAACTTTCTCTCTGAATTCTTTCGTTTAATTCACGAATATCAACTGTTTGATCCATACTATATAATCTAAATGATTTAAATGTCTGTTTTTGAGTTCACGAAAATAAGGTATCCAAAAATGAAAAAGGATAAATTTTCGTTAAATTTTGTTAAGCTATTTTGCACCAAAAGGGCAACAAAACTAATAATTTCAGCGATCTTTAACAGAATATGAATTCACTTTTTTACTTTTGCCAAAAATCAATTCGTTGACGCAAAGGTATTTCATAGAACTCGCTTACAAAGGCACCCATTTTCATGGCTGGCAGATTCAGCCAAACGCTGTTTCGGTGCAGGAATGTCTGGAAAAAGCATTGTCAGTAATCACCCGCCAGACAATTGCTGTTACCGGCGCCGGACGAACCGATACCGGAGTTCATGCCAGTTACTTCGTGGCACATTTTGATTCCGCCCACACGAATCTTGACCATCCTGATTTTGTGTACAAATTGAACAGCTTTCTGAACAAAGACATCACCGTTTTCAGTATTTCAAAAGTTCATTCCGAAGCGCATGCCAGGTTTGATGCGGTTTCCAGAACCTATCAATACCACCTGAACCTTCAAAAAGATCCGTTTGCAACAGAAACTTCGTGGCATTTTTTCAAGCAACCTGATTTGGATAAAATGAATGAAGCCAGCCGGATTTTATTTGAATACACCGACTTTACCAGTTTTAGCAAATTGCATACGGAAGTTAAAACCAACAATTGCAGAATCTATTGTGCAGAATGGACACAATCGGATTCGGACATTGTATTTACTGTAAAAGCTGATCGCTTTCTCCGGAATATGGTACGTGCTCTGGTTGGAACGATACTGGAAGTCGGAACAGGTAAAATAGATCTGCAGCAATTTCGCACCATCATTGAATTGAAAGACCGCGGTGAGGCAGGATTGTCAGTTCCTGCACACGGATTGTTTCTAACTGATATTGAATATCCGGAAGGTTTTTTTAAGCGAAGCAACTTATAATGTATGCTCCCATCGATACGGCTGACGCCTAATCAGGGAGCGTCGCTTCGAGGAACATTTGTTGCCATGAAATAATACCGATGATTTACCGGCTGCCTGAGCTTGTCGAAGGCGGTTCCTTGAAAAGGGTGAAATTGGTCAATGTAAATTACATCTGGTTTCATCAATGCTCCCTTCGATACGCTACGCTACTCAGGGAGCGCCGCTTGGGGTAGCATTTGTTGCTATGAAATAATGGCCGCCACAAACCCGCTGCCTGAGCCTGTCGAAGGCGGTTCCTTGATTAGAACGGCAAAATGAAATTCAATTTATTTGTGATATTGCCTTCATCAGTACATCCTTCAACAACTGAATAATATTTCCCTACTTTTAGGCCAAAGAAAAACTCCTGAATATGTATTCGAAATATCTGATTCTGCTTTTTTTATGTCTGTTTGTTGTTCGTGTTTATTCTCAGGATCAGGGAAAAGCCATTCGCACCACTTTTCATTCTATTTCAAGTCACGATTTGCTGAATTATGCGGCCGAATTAAGCTCCGAAAAATACAAGGGACGGCTTTCTGGTTCTCCGGAATATCAGGCTGCTGCCAGCTGGATTGCGGATCAGCTCAAACATGCCGGAGTGAAACCGGGGTTAGCGGACAATAGCTATTTTCAGTGGTTTCCGAATGCCTACAGCGAAGTGCTCACACCCGGAAGTATAACCTTGCTCGAAGGAAATAATAACCAGCAAAAAGAATACAAATTTCCGAACGAATATTTTCCGGGCTCCAATTCTGCATCAGGAACTGCATCAGGTGAAGTGGTTTATGTCGGATTCGGCATTTCAGCGCCCGAACTGAATTACGATGACTACAAAAATATCGATGTCAAAGGGAGAATCCTGGTGATGCAAACTGGTGTGCCTTATGCCGGAAATGACAGTACCCAGTTGAAATGGGAACCCTATAGTTACCACCGCTACAAATTTCAGCGGGCCAAAGAATTGGGTGCTGCCGGAATACTGTATATCGGCAAAATTGCCAATCCAAATACATCCCATCTTGAAGGATTTATTTATGCCCACATTAGCGACTCCGTTGCTGAAGAACTCTTTGACGGAACCGGTCAGAAATATGCTGAAACCCATGCAGCAATTGTAAAAGATGTTCAACCCAATTCATTCCCTTTGAATAATAAAGTGAAGATATCAGCTTCCACAAAGTATTTTCCGGACAGCCGCTCGTGTAATGTGATCGGGATGATCGAAGGTTCTGACCCGATACTGAAAAACGAAGCCATTATTATAGGTGCACATCTCGACGCGGTTGGAAGTCCGGGTTGCCTGTTCCCTGGTGCCTTGGATAATGCTTCCGGATCGGCCGATATTCTGGCTGCAGCAAAGGCACTGGCCTCTTCGGAAGTAAAACCAGCCCGCACCATCATTTTTGTATTTTTTGGTGGTGAGGAATGTGGCCTTTACGGAAGCAAAAAATACATGGAATCACCTGTCTGGCCTAAAGAAAAAGTAATTTGTATGATTAACCTCGATATGGTCGGAAACGGAACCGGGTTCCATCTTGCAAACGGAAAATCATTTCCTGAACTTTTAACACACTTCACTGAGGCCAATGACAAATACCTTCATCGCGATTTGAAAGCTTCTGAAGTACGCATTAATTATGGAAGACCCCGAACCGATGGGGCAATTTTCGAGAAAGCAGGTTATAAAACGCTCAGCCTGTATACCTCGGGTTCGGTGAAACCCGTTTATTACCACGCCCCGCTTGACAATACCAATGCATTGACTCCCGAAATCATGGAAGATGCAGCAAAATTGCTTTATCTGGGCATTCTTGGATTGGCCAATGACCATGGGATTGGGGTGCAATAATTAGTTACTGAATTTCTGAATTTAACCAACATAAAAACCATAATATCATGAAAACAACACTTTTTTCAATTCTATTTTTGCTGACAATTTCGATTTGTCATGGACAAGGAAACAACCTCGATAAAGGTCAGATTGGTTATGTCCCGTCAAAAGAGAACCTGGAAAATCGCCAATGGTTTCAGGATTCCCATTTTGGAATGTTTGTGCATTGGGGAGTTTCAAGTGTGCTTGGCGAAGAAATTGGTTGGGTATTGTCGGGCAAAGATGTGATTACCTATCGTGAAAACATGCACAAATTTAATCCTGTGAAATTCGATGCTGCCGCGTTGGTGAAATTAGCCAAAGATGCAGGAATGAAATACATCACTTTTACCACCCGGCATCACGATAGTTTCAGTATGTTCAATACAAAATACTCCGATTGGGGAATCATGAATACTCCGTATGGCAAAGATGTTTTGAAAATGCTGGCCGATGAATGTCACAAGCAGGGAATTCGCCTGGTTTGCTATTATTCACTGGCAGATTTTTACCGGGCAGATTATTGTCAGGGTAATGTCGCAAAAGGAACAAAAATTCAAGGCGAATGCGACTGGGATGCCTATCTCCGGTTCATGAAAAACCAGCTGACCGAAATCCTGACCAACTACGGAACAATCTCCGGAATTTGGTTTGATGGACATTGGGATCAGGTTCAATCACAAAATGGACGAAATGGCGACCAGATACGGGAATGGCATTACGACCAGATTTATCAACTGATTCATGATTTGCAACCGGGTTGCATGATCGTCAATAACCACCATCTGACCCCCTTCCCCGGCGAAGACTTTCAAACCTTCGAACGTGACCTGCCGGGTGAAAATTCAGGAGCAGGCTTTTCGGCAGATGCAAAAATTTCTCAGCAATTACCTTTGGAAATGAGCGACATCATTGGTCATAGCTGGGGATATGTTACCAACGACACCATCAACCGATCGGTCAAGGAACTGGTACATTTGCTCGTTAAATCAGCGGGATTGGGTTCGAATTTTCTGCTGAATATCGGGCCAACTCCTGAAGGTGAAGTTAGGTTGGCACATCAGGAACGATTGCTTGGAATCGGAAACTGGCTCAAAACTTATGGAGAAACCATATACGGAACCCGGAAAAGCTGGATGAAACCCGCAGAATGGGGCGTTGCAGTAGAAAAAGGCAACAAGGTTTATCTGCATATCATCAATCCTGAAGCTGTAAAAACCCAGTTAATACTGAATAACTTTCCATATCAACTCAAATCAGCCAGATCATACGAATCCGGAAATCGGATTGAGTTTAGCATGAATAAGGCGAATTCTGAGTTGAACCTACAACTTCCTAAACTGGATCGAAATGCCATTGATCAGGTGATTGTGCTGGAAACAGAGGCTAAATAAATTCCAAAATCTGTATAAAGAAGGAAGATTGAATTAAAAACCTATTCATCAAATTTTTGTTATCGATTTAGGCTATTCTATTCATAATAGTGAATAGTTACTTTGCCGTATCCATATATTATCCGTGGGTCAGGTTTCTTATTTTAAAACATCAAATAAAATGAAATTAAATAACTCTATCATAGGAGCATATACTTTAATTGCATTGGCTGTCCTGGTATTTCCAGGCACATTACAATCTCAGATTATAACCGTGGGAAGTGGCAGCTACACCACAGTACTTCCATCTCCTGATGCAGCCGGAAGAAATTTAAATCCGAGCGGAATTCCCCGTGTTTCTGGAATTGCAGCTACCAAACCCATTGCATCCAGCGATTGGTGGACAGGCTTACTCACTTTCGATGGCGCCAACCTATACAACTACCCGTTAACCATGAAAGGTGTTTCAAATGGATTGGTAATGAGTTATACCTTTTTAGGCTTAGGCGCAAACGACACGCGGCAACCCATGAGTCCGGATCAGCCCCTGGTTATAGGAGTAAGCGGATTAGCTGCTACATATCCAACAGTTTCTGACTATTCTGACTGGACAGTTACCGCTTCATGGAACAGCGGAGATCACAATTTCAGTGCGACAATGGGAATGGGTATGCCTTTTGTATACTGTACAAAAGGTAATGCAGATGTTGCTTCAGTCACCATAAACATCGGCACTGCTGTAATTCAGAACGAAATGATTCTGGTCACCAAGTCTTTAAGTGGCGCCAACTTTGCCATCTATGCTCCGGTTGGTTCCACCTGGATACAATCTGGAAAAACCTACACCTCAACCCTGAATGGCAAGAATTATTTTTCTGCAGTTATGCTTCCTTCAGGAGTTGCAGCAGCAACGGCAGCGAATGATTTCAAACAGTACGCCTATGTTTTCCCGGCAAACACCGCTGTTAGCTGGAAATACGACAATACCAGATCGACCCTGCAAACAACCTTTACTGTCACTCCAGACCAAAAAGAGGGAACCGGAAACAATGTATTAGTGGGTTTGTTGCCTCACCAATCGGCGCATCTGGCTGCTTCGTCAGCACAGCCGGGATCATACAATTACATCACTTCGAGGGGAACGATGAAAATGCTGGCATCCAATATTTTCCTGGTTGAGAATAAGTTCAAAGGCATTTTATCCACTTTGCCCAACATGTCCAAATATAGTCCCGGATTCAATCCGGGTGCTCTGAATGCAAAAATCGATCAGGTAAAAGGTGGAACATTGGATGTGTGGACCGATAGTTACAACGATGGATTGGCCTTGAACCGACTGATTCAGGTTGCTAAAATTGCAGACCAGATTGGGTATACTGAGGCTCGTGATCAGATTGTGAATACGGTTAGAATTCGTCTGGAAAACTGGGTTAAAGCGACTTCAGGCGAAAAAGCATTCTTGTTTAGTTACAATAAAACATGGTCATCTTTAATCGGTTATCCTGCCGGTTATTATTCTGATTCAAATCTGAATGATCACCATTTTCATTACGGCTATTTCATTACTGCAGCGGCGGCAATTGAGCAGTTTCAGCCCGGATGGGCCGCTAAATGGGGAGGAATGGTTGAATTGTTGGCAAAAGATGCCGGCAACGGTGACCGGACTGATACCAAATTCCCTTTTCTGAGAAATTTCAATCCTTATGCAGGTCATAGTTTCGCATCTGGATTACTCAACAACGAACCTCATGGAAACAACCAGGAATGTTCTTCCGAAGCCATGAATTTCAACTCATCCCTGATCAATTGGGGAACATTAACCGGAAATACTGACATCCGTGATTTAGGCATTTATCTCTACACTACCGAGCAAACAGCTATTGAAGAGTACTGGTTCGATATGAGCAACCGCAACTTTTCGCAAACCTATTCGCATATGATGTGTTCGCGTGTTTGGGGCAATGGATACGACCGGGGCACTTTCTGGACCAATGACATTGCGGCCATGTACGGAATCGAAATGTTCCCTTTGACCGGAGCATCGCTGTATCTGGGACAAAATACCAGCTACGTCAAACAACTCTGGAACGATATGAAAGCCAAAACCGATGTCATTGCGATGAAGCCCAATGATAATCTTTGGTATGATATTTACTGGTCGTATCTGGCGCTGGCCGATCCGGCAACAGCAGTAAGTCTTTACGACAAATATCCGGGATACAAAGTGAAGGGCGGATGCTCCGATGCGCAAACCTACCATTGGCTGCATAGCCTCAACGGCGCAGGTCAAATGGATGCTACGATAACAGCCAACTATCCGATAGCCTGCGTTTTTAACAAAACCGGTGATAAAACCTATGTCGCTCAAAATTATGGATCGGATGAAATCACAGTGACATATTCTGACGGCTATTCCATGGCAGTTCCGGCAAGAACCATGAAAACAAGTAAGGATTTGGAGGTAACGGCAAAACTTACTTCATCGGCTTCTCTGGTAGCAGCAAATGGCAGTGTTACGCTTTCTGCTGTCACTACCGGATCAGGAATTACAAAAATTGAATTTTATGACGGAACAACTCTGATTGGAACCTCAACTAAACAACCATATTCATTTGTTGCATCAAACCTAACTGCAAATATTCATGGGTTTTATGCAAAGGTGTATGTTGGTACCAGTCTCCAATTATCAAATGTGACCAGTGTTATCGTAGGAGCACAAATTCCTTATAAAGCAACAGCGGTATCTATTCCATCACAGGCAATTGAATCCGGAAATTATGACTTTTTCGAGGGAGGTATCGGTCAAAACATTTCTTATTTCGATGCCAATTCGGCGAACAATGCTGGTACGTTCCGGAGTCCGGAGTATGTTGATGCCGGACCGACCCCGAACGAAGGGAATACCGTTGGCTGGGTTGAAGATGGCGAATGGTTGGAATACACTGCAAACATAGCGCAGGCTGGAATTTATGATTTGTCGGTAAGATATTCTTCCGGCAATGCTTCCGGTGGCGGTCCTTTCCAAATCGAAGTGGATGGAATCTCTGTTGCAGATAATATCAAAGTTGGATTCACCGACACAAACTGGAATGTTTGGGCATCGAAGGTCATCTCAGGAGTTACACTTCCTGCCGGAATACACGTTTTTCGTTTTGCTTTCGATAAGGGTGGTTTCAATATCGGGAAAACTACATTCACATTTAAAGGACCGACTGGATTTTCAGAACTGGATAACAGCTTGATCAAGATTTATCCCAATCCTGCCAATAAATTACTTTTTATCGATGGTTTAACAAAGACTGCCACAGTTAGTATTTTTGGAATAAACGGCCAACTGATTTTCGACAAACAAACGGGTGAAAGGCAGTTCGATATTAGCAAATTTTCCAAAGGCTTTTATATGGTGAAAATTGCCGACGAGTCAGGAATTATTATCCGGAAATTTATCAAGCAATAAATCTTTCCCATTTCAATATTTAGTTCCTTTTGAGTGCAATAGCAGACTTCGGGAAAAGTAATTCAAAACATTACCTTGAAGAAGTTGTGATTCAACATTTACAGATAAAAATCTGCATTTGTTTGAAAATATCATAAATATAGCTTAATTTTAGTAAAACCCTGAAAACAAAAGCAATCCGGGACATTTAAACGGAAAAACAAAATAGACAGCATTGAATTTAAACCGACCGCCGATGAAGAAAAATAGTATTATTTCCATCCTCCTGATACTTTTTTTGGCCAATTCATGTGAACCTTTGGCTACAGGGTTCGAAACTGTTGAAGAAGCACAATACTTTTCTGCAGATCAAATTAAACCGGTAACGGATCCTTCTTCAGGATTGAAGATAATGACCTGGAATATGCGCTTTGGCGCAGGACGAATCCCATGGTTTGGCGATGCCTGCGGAGACCGGGTTATTCTTACTGAGGAGGAAGTATACCATCAACTTCAATTGATAGTTGATAAGATCAATCTCGTAAAACCAGATGTACTTTTGCTTCAGGAGGTCGATTTAATGGCAAAAAGATCAGCCTACATCAATCAGCTTCAATGGATTATCGACCGGACTTATTTCAATTATGCTGTTTCAGGATACCAATGGAAAGCACAGTTCATTCCAAGTGACGGACTGGGTCGGCTGGAGGAATCGAATGTAATCCTGTCACGGTGGAAAATCAGCGATGCCCGTCGAATCCAGCTCGATTTGAGGGATGATCAGGATAAACTTACACGATACTTTTACGAACGCTGTTGTATGGTAAGCTGTAAAATTGAAATCCCGGGATTAAATAACTTTTACGCAGTAAATATTCATGCTTCAGCATTTGCAACTGATGATACCAAGCAAAGGCATATTCTTCAGTTTGAGGAAGAATTGGACCGGATCAATTCAATCGGAGGAGTTTTTGTGGCCGGAGGAGACCTGAACACTCTCCCACCGGGTTCTGATACTTTGGATTATTGCATTCAGGATATGTGTTCCAGTGAATCGTTTCACCAACCCGGCGACAATCCGATGCACAAGGAGGGGAGCAATTATGCGCCGGAACTTACCTGGTTAAATTCGCTTTACTCCAAATATAAATGTGCCCTTCCAACTGAAGTTTATAAAACCAATCAATATAAATATTTTACCCATACAACCAGAGGTACTCACTTCTGGGACAGAACATTAGATTACTTGTTTACCAATTCCAGGTGGATTGATAATTCTTTTGTTACTCACCAGGATGCAACCCAGGAATCAGACCATACGCCGGTAAGTATTCTTTTTGAGCTACCCAAATAACCCGGAAAAGATGAAAAAAATATTTCCTTTAATTCTCCTGGTCATTACCTCTGTCAACCTGTTTTCAGAGAATCTGGTAAATGTCAATTGCTGGACAAATGGCACAGCCTATACTGTTTCGAAACACCGGGCAGAGCTTGGCGTTTTTACCGGATCAAGCTATGGATTGACAGATGATCTTGAGCTTTCTACCCGACCACTTCTGTTTTTTGTGGCTCCACAGTTCAAGCTTAAAAAGAGCTGGGGAGAACATTCTGGTTTTCAGATGGCAACCGAACATGGGATTCTCTATCCTACTCCATTACTGCGGCTGTTGGCAAGAAAAGGAATTGCAGGATTGATCTCCGATGAATTTTCAATACCTCAGATGATTGCAATTGACAACCGGTTCCTTATTTCCTGCAGACCCGTCGGAAACACCATATTAAGCGCACATGCCGGAATAACATTTGCTATAAAATCCGGCAAACCTGATGCTGCAAGCACTATTGATCTTCCTGTCATTTATCCAAGATTAGCCGTATTTTACAGCCAACCTGAATTCGATCTGGGCGTTGATTTCCAGGGAAATTTTTTTACCCGTTTTGGATACATTTTCAATGTGGAAAACTTTATTCTCCCGCAAACGACCAGAAACTATTTCTTTGAAAACAATGGAATACTGACCTATTCCCCGAAAAAAAAATCTATGCGTTTGGAAGGTGGATATAAGCTTTGCTACGGAAAATATCCTTCAGGAAATCAGTGGCATCTGCTTCCTAAAATCGCCATGATATTCTGTTTTGGAAAATAAAGACGACAGTTTTTCATCCTGAATTTATTACAAACCCAAAATTTCGAATTTCAAACCTCTTAAAATCAATCCAAATGGAATCCATATCAAAAAACCTTTGGCTTTTATTAACTCTGGTGATACCAGGTCTGTTCACTTATGGGTTATGGCGTTTGAGTTTATTTTTTATTACTGAACTACCAGAATCATTAACACCCAAAACACTTGAACAGATTGATGCTTCCAATATGACCACCACCTGCATCATCTTTGCTTTTGCATTAATGCAACAAGCAGTAGCTATTGCGATTGAAGCAGTTATCTATTATTTCCTGAATAAAGATTCAAAGAAGAAATCTGCGAGAAGCAAAAAAGAATTCAAAGACGAAAAATCGATGCTAAAAACTTTGTTCTGCGAACGTTTTGTACTTGCATCAAAAGGTCAATTGAACGAACAGGCTGAACGGATAGTTGGGAACTTCTTTCTTTCGATGAATGTAAGCATCGGTATTTGTTTGCTGATTGCTTATTTTGCCGGTTATATCGGTTTCGAAAAATCGCAATCTGTGATCATAGGATTAATAGTACTTCTGCCTGCTGCCCTGGTCACCACTTATTTCCGAATGATCACAGCAGAAAAAATCATTACAGAATGTGGGAGAGCTCTGGCAGCTCAGGATCAAACTAAAAAAGCGGAATGAAAGGTTATCTCTATATTTTGCTTTGCACCGATGGAAGTTTTTATACCGGAAGTACCAACGATTTGGAGCGACGGCTTGAAGAACACCAAATTGGTGAAGGTGCCAACCATACCCGAAAACGGCTTCCGGTTG
The DNA here is from genome assembly GCA_903865775.1 of uncultured Prolixibacteraceae bacterium. GTDB lineage: Bacteria > Bacteroidota > Bacteroidia > Bacteroidales > Prolixibacteraceae > Aquipluma. The sequence continues at coordinate 17,749 of CAIPKZ010000166.1, forward strand.
AATTAGTTTATACTGAAGAGTTTGACCGCATTGATGAAGTCTATTATCGCGAAAGGCAATTTGCGAAAGCAAAAATGAAGGATGCTCCCTTCGACACGCTACGATCAGGAAACATCGCTACTCAGAAAACACGCCGAACGCTCAGGGAGCGGCTCTCTAAAGAGCATTGGTGAAATTGAAATAAGGCGAAATCTTAGTACATCTGGAAAAGCTAAATTTGCAGATTTGAGTTTTCAAGCAAAAAAACGCTCATTCCTAGTCTTATTCACTAATAATTCAAACTTGCGGCCTAATGGGATCTGATTATTATCAGTCAGAACCACCTGGTCTTTTTCAATATTCTTGATACAATCAACATTGATCACATAAGATTTGTGTGTTTGTACAAACGATTCAGAGGGTGTGATACTCAAAATATTTTTTAGGGAATCGTAAACCATCATCGGTTTGTTGTGGAGCTTGAAAAATATCTTCACATAATTGCCAATACTTTGAAAGTGAGAAATATCATCGAAATTTACTTCTGAAGAAACTCCATCATGTTTTAGGCTGATGGAACTTCTGTTTATTGCCCTATTTCTGTTTGCCTTCCAAAGTAACTTCGCTTTTTCAATCGATTTTAAAAACCGGGGAAATGTGATTGGCTTCTGTAAATAATCAACTGCATCGTTTTGGTATGCCTCGAATGCGAATTCGCTGTATGCCGTTGTAATAATGGTTACAGGACGTACTGGAAGCACTTGTAATACTTCAATGCCATTTAGCAGAGGCATATTTATATCCATAAAAACAATATCATAATTATTTTCTTTCATCATCTGGATTGCTTGCTGTCCATTATAGGCACTTCCACTGAACTCCAGATCTTCACATTTTGCTATATGAGATTGAATAACCAGATGCGCAGGATTTTCGTCATCAATTATTAAGCATTTATACACAGTTCCCATAATACCAGATCTGATTTGTATATATTTTCTTCTTTTTGACCGGTTATTAATTCATTTTTAATGTTCAGTAATTCAAGCCTTTTCCTTAAATTTTTAAGTCCGGTTTTAGTTCCGTTCAATTTACTGGCACTTCCTAGATAACTGTTTTCAATACAAAAAGAAATATTATTCCGACTGAATGTCCAGACAATATTAACAAAAGCTTTCTCAGTTTCACTGGCGTATTTTATTGCATTTTCAAATAAAGGCAGGAAAAGCAAGGGTGGAACCTTAAAGTCTTTGATGTCGCCAATTGTTGTGTTTGAAATAAATAAGTTATTGGTTTTATACAATTGGTAATTGATATAATTCTCGACAAATGCACGCTCTTCAATTATACTTACCAAATCCTTGTTGGTGGCTTCTACCTGGTACCTCAGTAACGCAGACAGCTCTAGAATTTTATCAGAAACCAATTCCGGGGCTGACAATGCGGTGCCATACAAATTATTCAGGGCATTATACAGGAAGTGTGGACTGAGCTGTTGCTTTAAAAAATTTAATTCCGAATCTTTTTGCAAGAGTTTGATTTTGTTTTTGACAATACTGCTCTGAATTCCCGTATGCGCCAGATAAATTGCAGAACTAATAAACAAAATAGAGAAGGCCCCCAACAATTGTCCTGTAAAAGACAACTGCATTTCAGATTTATTTTCTATCCAGCCGGCAATAACAGCGAATAAAAAGATGTATAGAGCCGCACAAGTTAAAAACAGGAAATACCTTTTATTAAACAGCAACTTCCGAAGGATTATATGATTAAAGCTGAATAGAACACCATACATTAACAAAAATTGCCAAATCAAGGTAGTAATTGTATCTTTTGCTTCCGACTGCTGTCCTGAAGAAAATACATTCTGAAGAAAAACTATTGCGAATAAAAACAATCCAAACAGGATATTCCTTACCCAAATATTTTCGTACGATAGCCATGCTTTATTCATTCTGCAAAAGTATCATTTCCCTTTTGTTTCTATGCCGGAATTATACAAACGCCATTCATATAATATCATCATTGTTTGGATAAATAGGCTAGGATCGTTGATACATATCATAGCACCTTTGCCAAAGAAAAAATCAATCATCAATAGAGAAATCCTGTAACTGATAGATAACATAAATTAACAAGTTAAAATAATGCGATATGAAAAAAAGAATATTTTGGTTTTTGTCGATTTTCATTATTCTGTCCTCGTGCAAAAAGGACGAACCGTTTGATGCATCGCTTACAAAAAAGCTAATGTTAAAATCAGTCTTTACAGGATCAACATATCCTATTTATATCGTTTTACCAGAAAACTATGATTCCGGAAATAAATACGAAACCCTTTATTCGCTTGATGGTGATGACGATTTAAATGGAATCAAAATTTATGAGCAACTTGGTTGGGCATGCAAACAGGCGAGTTCGGTATACAATAAGCAAAATGTTATCGTGGTTGCCATTGGATCATTGGGACAGAACGAGCGGTTCAGAGATTACTCCCCTTTACCAAACTTAGGTAACCCAAAAGGAGTGGGTGGAGGCTCAGAAAACTATGCTGGATTTATTCTATCAGAACTCATCCCTAAGATACAGCGGGAATATTCAGTTGATACTACTCCGGAAAGCAGAATTATAATTGGTCATTCACTTGGTGGAACTTTTACGGGATTTATGTTCACAAAACATCCTGAAGTCTTCGCTAACTACTTAACACTTAGCCCGGCTTTTTACTGGGGCAATGGCACCATTTTAGAATATGAGAAAGAAACCAGGATACTAAACTCATCACAGAAGAGCCTTGTTTATGTTAGTTGCGGAGAATTTGAAGAAGGAATCAGGATTTTAGCAAAAGAATGGCAATATCGTCTTGATACATATTACCCCAACTGTACCACAGACTTTCATGAGGTAAGCAATACCGGTCATATTTCATCAGCCAAAGAAAGTATAAATAAAAGTATCGATTTCTATTTCAAGAATAAATAAAATTTCACCTATGAAAAGCCTGTATATCCTTATTCTGTTAATGATTTCTTCGACTTGCATGGTTTTCTCTCAAGATACTGTTGCATCACATTCAATTCCAAAATCTCATTCAGTTGAATTGAAAATTGGGGCAGGGAAACTTCAGACCCAATTGCTGGCCGTCGATTTCAATTACCAACACAATCTTACAAAGCACTTTTCGTTGGTTTCGTTTTCGCAAGTTGATTTCTCGGCATGGGATCGAAATCCGGATAAAAATTATCTTGTTACAAATTACTTCTTTTTTGTTCAAACTTTTGGTATTGGTGCAAATGTGGGAACCAGAAGGTTAAACACAGGATTATCAATGTTAGCCGGTGGGCGATATTACCACTCCACGGCAATGGTAAATGAAATACATGAGTCGGTAATGAACACGAACAAAATTATGCCTGAATTAGGATTACTGTATAATCTTAAAATAGGTAAGAAGAAATACTATTTTTCTACTCAGGTTTATTTACCACTAACTCCATTTTCAGCAGCTTCAATCGAAAAAAATATGACGCTGAGCCTTGGTTTTGGGTGCAAAATAAAGTGAGCTGCTATGTAATTTGTATTTTTAAATGGGAAAACCCTATTAGTGAACTGATCGGATGAACTCCAGTCATCCGATCAGTTTTCCTCATTTCTTTTTCCTCTTCTTTAAACTCCCAATTTATTCCTTCTGATCTGCTCAGCGCTGGTGAAATTGTTTTTCACTACATGGCCTTTCAGCGGAACAATCTTTTCGTGGATCGCGTCGATCATCCATTCAGCACAAGGGAAGAATGAATCTTCGAGTTCGTATGCCGGGGTAATCCAGTTGCGCGAACCAACCACAACCGGTGGAGCGTCCAAATCGTCGAAGGCCAGTTCCGAAATGGTTTGCGCCATTTCTTTCATGAACGAACCACGCGATGAAGCATCGCCCGAAATAATGATACGTCCGGTCTTTTTCACCGAAGCCAAAACTGGTTCGTAATTAAATGGACTCAAACTGCGGGCATCAATCACCTCAGCCGACATGCCGTATTTTTCCTGAAGAATATCAGCAGCTTCCAGCGCACGGTACAACGTTGCACCAATGGTCAGGATAGTTACATCTTTACCTTCGCGTTTAATATCTGGCTCGCCAATGGCAATTTCGTAGTAACCTTCTGGAACACCACCTTTGTGGAACATCTCGCCCATATCGTACAAACGCTGGCTTTCGAAGAAGATCACAGGATCGGTTCCCTGAAGAGCAGCATTCATCAAACCTTTGGCATCGTATGGTGTAGCTGGGAATACCACTTTCAGCCCTGGAATCTGAGCTGTCAAAGCTGTCCAGTCTTGCGAGTGCTGAGCACCATATTTCGAACCTACCGAAACGCGCAACACCACCGGCATTTTGATTACGTTTCCGCTCATCGCCTGCCATTTTGGAAGCTGGTTGAACACCTGATCGCCGCAACGCCCAAGGAAGTCGCAATACATGATTTCAGGAATCACACGGCCACCACACATGGCGTAACCAATGGCTGTCCCAACAATTGCAGCTTCAGCAATCGGAGAGTTGAACAAACGATGGTAAGGAAGTGCTTCAGTCAGACCTCGGTAAACGGCAAACGCGCCGCCCCAGTCCCGATTTTCTTCTCCGTAAGCAATCAATGTCGGATCTTTGTAGAAACGATCGATGATGGCTTCGAAAATACCGTCGCGGTAGGCGTAAGTTTTTATTTTAGAGTGAGCTTTGCCATTTTCGTCAAAGGCAAAACGTTCTTTTTTAGCTAATTGCTGAACACGTGCATTTTCAGCCATCGGGTGATTCACGTCCGGAGCACGATCTTCCATGCGATCGACCGATTCGTTGCCGAAAATCATTTCGCCAATCAGGTTCGGATATTTGGCCATGTCCATGCGTGGCGAAATCGTTAAATCGATAGCCAGTTTCATGCTCGATTCCATCAGATTGATGGTATCGCCTTTAACTCCAACCAGCTGTTCTTCAGTAGCAACACCGGCTTTCACCAGTTCGCGGCCAAACCAGGCAATCGAATCCTGAGCTTCCCAAGCTTCCACTTCTTCTTTTGAACGATACGAAGATGCATCTGAAGGTGAATGTCCGCTGTAACGATAAGTCAGCACGTCGAGCAGAACTGGTCCGCGTTTTTCTTCCAGAATTTTGCGTTTGCGTTTGTAAGCATCAATTACGGCCAACGGATTGTAACCGTCAACGCGTTCGGCATGAAGCTGATCTTCATTCAAGCCGGCTCCGATACGTGCGGCAATGGTGTAACCTGCAGTTTCGCCACAGGTTTGTCCGCCCATTCCGTATTGGTTATTCATGATGTTGATGATCAGCGGTAGACCGCCTTTCATGTCACCTTCCCACAATTCATTGAATTGATCCATGGTAGCGAAGGTCAAACCTTCCCAAACCGGTCCGCAAGCCATCGAAGCGTCACCAATGTTGGCTACCACGATTCCGTCTTTGCGGTTTACTTTTTTATAAAGAGCAGCACCAACAGCAATATCGCCCGAACCACCTACGATGGCGTTGTTTGGATACACACCGAATGGAGTAAAGAACGCGTGCATCGAACCACCCAATCCTTTGTTGAAACCGGTTTCGCGAGCAAAAATTTCAGCCAGCGTTCCGTAAATTAGGAATTTAATTCCCAGTTCCTTTAGGTTCCGGTATGTCCGTTTTTAACCGGAGCAAATGTGATTCCGTCGAAATGACTTTCCATCACTTGCATCAGCTGCTCATCGCTCAGTTTAGCGATGGCCGATAAACCTTTAGCCAGAATTTCGCCGTGCGAGCGGTGCGATCCGAAGATAAAATCTTCAACACCCAATGTGTAAGCCATACCAACGGCAGCAGCTTCCTGTCCGATTGACAAGTGAGCAGGACCGGGATGATCGTAGGTAATCCCGTTGTAATCTCCACGGATTTTGATCAGGTTCAGCATGGTTTCAAACTCGCGAATCACCACCATATCGCGGTAAATACGCAGCAGATCTTCGTTCGAGAAGTTCGCTTTTTCTTCTTCAACAGTTTTGTTGTACTGGTTTACTGGAATCGGATTGAATGTAATTTTACCAGCTTTCCTGACTTCTGATGGATCAATAAATTGACTTTTTGGCATGATATGTAAATTTTAATTTGTTTTTCGTTGTTATAACTCCACTTAAAAAGCTGCAATTTAATACCCCGAAGGGGTTAAATCTGAATAACCGCCGGTGAAACCGGTGGCAAAGAACTGCAAGAAATCCTCAACCCTGAAAGGGTTGAATATTAAGATTATAATTAATTCAACCCCTTCAGGGTTGGAGCATTGTTTTTCTTCTTCCGTGGGTTTCACCCACGGTTATTCAAATTAAGTCCTTTCAGGACTTTCAAAATTGAAAGATCGTTTCCTTGATTATCTCACTCACAGTCGGGTGTGGAAAAACGATTTCTTCCACATCCTGAACACGCAATTGCGCTTCGATGATGGCACATGCTCCCCAAATCATTTCGGAACAAGCTCCTCCGACCATATGGATTCCGAGTACTTCCCGGTATTTTTTGCCGACAATTACTTTACAGAATCCGTCTTTGCCTTCGTTTTCAGCAACAAACCGTCCGGCATAAGCCATTGGCAATTGTTTCACTTCCACTTCGATGCCTTTTTCTTTGGCCTGAGTTTCGGTTAAACCAACACCGGCAATTTCAGGATGCGTGTAAACTACACCCGGAATGGCATCGTAGCGCATCACATCTTTCCGACCAAGCATGTGGTTCACTGCCACTTCGCCTTCGCGACTGGCTGTGTGCGCCAGCAACGAGAATCCGGTGATGTCGCCTGCAGCATACACATTTGGCACATTGGTGCGGCAATTCTGATCGATTTTTACCCCTTTTGGCGTAAATTCCACACCGATATTTTCCAGACCGATTCCTGCCACATTTACTTTACGGCCAACTGAAAGCAGAACCTGATCACCAGTAATTTTCATTTCCTGACCATCTTTTTCGAAGACTACTTCTTTGCCATTCAGTTTGGTTACGCGGGCTTTCAGGTGAAATTCAATTCCCTTTTTCACAAATTCTTTGCGTACAAACGCAGCAATTTCTTCGTCCACGCCGGTTAAAATCTCTGGAAGCATTTCGATGACGGTAACTTTAGTTCCCATCGCATTAAAGAAATCGGCAAATTCGGTTCCGATTACTCCACCACCAATGATGACGAGGCTTTCAGGTTTTTCTTTTAGCTGAAGAATTTCGCGATTGGTCAGGATTTGAGAGGCGTCCAGTCCCGGAATAGGTGGAACGGCAGCTTCCGATCCGGAACAAACCAACAAGCGGTTGGCCTGGTATTCTTGACCATCGGCTTCAATGGTAATTACTTCGCCGCGTTTTTCCTTGATGGTTGCTTTGGCCATTACCACATCGGCTTTGGCATGTTTCATTTTGGCGCCTATTCCGGCAACCAATTTGCGAACGACCTTGTCTTTCCGTAGCATGATCTTTTTGAAATCGATGGAAATGTTTTCCACGTTAATTCCGTATTTACTGGCTTCCTCTGCATATTCAAGCACTTTGGCCGAATTCAGGAGCGTTTTGGTCGGAATGCAACCTTCGTTGAGGCAAACACCGCCCAGCGAACGCATGTCGAAAATCAACACGCTCATGCCTTTGGCTCCGGCACGTTCGGCGGCGACATAACCAGCAGGGCCTCCGCCTATAATTGCTAAATCGTATATTTTGGTCATTGTAATTAAATTTGGGATAGAGACGTAACATGTTACGTCTCTACAGTTAGATTGAAAGGTTTTCGATTTGTTCTTTAATCTCTCGCAGGAACAGCGTTGCTTCACCACCATCCAAAGCCTGATGATCGTATGTCAGCGACAATCCGATCATTGGAACGAAACCGTAAACGCCATCACCCAGATCTTTCGGGCGGGGAATGATGGTACAAACACCCAGAATGGCTGTCTGAGGTATGTTAATCACTGGCGTAAACATTTCGACACCGTAGTTTCCAAGGTTGGAAATGGTGAAAGTTGCTGCTTCAGGAGCCAATAACTCCGGATTCACATTGCCTTTGCGACATTGGCCAGCGATTGATTGTAGCTGACCTGAAAGACCTTCGAGCGAAAGATCATCGGCATTTTTAATGGCTGGAACCATCAGACCGCGATCGGTATCCACAGCCAATCCAAGATGAACTTTCTTGAACCAACGCATGCTGTCGCCTATAAAATGGGTATTCACCTGCGGGAATTTTTTCAAGGCTTTAATCACCGCAAAGCAAACCAAATCGTTGATGGTGATGTTCTGTGTGATTTGTCCGGCATCGAGTGCTTTCTTGTATTTTTTGCGCAAGGCCATGATGGTGCGGGCATCGGCACTCATGTGATGCGTTAATTGAGCCGAATTTTGCAGTGAAGTGTGCATTGCTTTGGCAATCAGTTTGCGCATGTTGGTGAGTTTTTTCACTTCGAAATCGTCGCTGTAAACCGGATTGTACGAAATAAGGTCTTTTGCAACCGCTTTGCCGCCTAGTCCGGTAGCTGTTTCGCCAGCTTTCAGACCTTCTGCTTTGGCTTTTTCCTGAGCCAGCGGAGTTAATTTTGGTAATGCCTGAGAAGCAGCCTCAATGTCGCGTTCAATAATGCGACCTTCAGGACCGGAACCAACCAATTGCTGGTAAGCAATGCCAGACTTTTCAGCCAGATTTTTGGCACGTGGCGAAATTTTTACTTTTCCTGTTGGTTCAGCAACTGTTTTTACTTCAGGAGCAATCGTCTTTTCTACAACTACTTCATTAGCAGCAACAGTTTCGGCTACAGATGCAGCAGTCTGTCCGCCCGGACGAAATTCATCAACCGACTCGCCGGCAGCGCCAATAACGGCCACATTTACCAATACCGGAACTTCATCACCTTCAGCAAAAAATACATCGAGCAAAATGCCGTCAGCTTTGGCATCTTCTTCAAACGAAGCCTTGTCTGTTTCATACGAAAAAAGGATGTCGCCTACCTTCACAGCGTCACCCTTCTTCTTTACCCATTCACCTAAAATACAGGTCTCAACTGATTGCCCCTGACGAGGCATTAATACCGGAATTGCCATATCTGATTTATTTTAACAACTTTAGCTAACTTGTAAACACAACTGTCAACAATATTATCTGTCAGGATATAAATATATCAATGGTTACAGGACAAAATTGTTTCAGACATCAAAACTATATTTTTATACTTGTATTTACAAGTTAATTTCAATAAATGATTTTTATTTATTACTTTTGATTCAAATTCATAGCAATATGGCTGAAGAAAATAAAGTACCACAGCACAAAAAAATCTACGAAATACTCCGGAAACATATTCTAACCGGAGTTTATGAAGAAGGTCATCTTTTGCCTTCAGAAAATGAATTGTGTGCGGTACACAACATTACCCGTCCGACAGTTCGTCAGGCACTTGAAGCATTGGTTAAAGATGGATTTATTTCCAAGAAGCAAGGCAAAGGAAGTATCGTCAGGAAGCCGCCTCAGGATATTGGGATTCTCAGCATTTCAGGAACCGCCTCGGCCATCGGAAATGAATACTTAAAAACTCAGATTCTCCAAAAACCACTGATCAAATCCTGGCCCGAAAGCTTTCCATTTGATTTATCAGTTATTGAGCGTGAATCGGGATGCATCTACATGGAAAGGCTTCGTATAGTTGACGAACAAGCAGTTTTTTACGACATTAACCACATTCCGAACATCAATCTGCCACGATTTTCGAGCCGTTCATTCGAAAATAAATCGCTGTTTGAAACTTTACGGACTCAATATCGGATTGAAATCAAGGGAGGTGAGCAGAAATTAAAAGCCATTAAGGCAGATCAGCTCATTGGAAAACTTTTAAATATACCGGTCGGTGAACCAGTTTTGAACATCGAGCGTAAACTAAATACCAACCGCGAGGGATTCCATATTTATTCGACCATCTGGTTTAATTCAGCCAAGCACTCAATCTTCGGAACTTTCTAGGTCGGTTTAAAGTTAAATCAGACTTATGAATTTAAACTTTAAACATTTTTTACTTCTGGTTTGTATATTCCGTATAGGGAAGTAAAAAATATTTCACATCTTTGTCAGCACAAAAATTACAGCTTAACTCCTTAAACAGAAGAGGATTACCATGAGAGTATTAAAATTTGGAGGAACATCCGTAGGATCGGTCGAAAATATGCGGGCAGTAATGCAGCTAATTACCGATGGAAATCAAAAATTAGTTGTTTTGTCTGCCATGTCGGGCACAACAAATTCGCTGGTTGAAATTGCCAATTATTTGCAGAAAAAAAACAAGGATTCGGCAAGACAGCTAATCAGCGAATTGGAAAAGAAGTACCAGAAAGTAGTCAACGACCTGTATAAAACCATTGAGAAGAAGGAAAAAGGGAAAATCCTGATTTCCGGAATCTTCCAGACCATAAAATCATTCACTTCCGGAGAATTTAGTACAGTAGCTGAAAACGCTATTGTTGCTCAGGGAGAGCTGCTTTCCACTGCCCTATTCACTGAACTGATGCTCGAAAACGGTTTCAAAACCGTCTATCTGCCGGCACTTGATTTTATGAAAATTGACAGTGATAAAGCGGCCGATTCATATTTTATCCGCGAAAATATCTCCAGAATTCTTCAGGAATCTGATTCTGCAGATTACTACATTACCCAGGGATTTATCTGCCGTAATCCGGAAGGTGATATTGATAATTTACAGCGC